>CAZRHM010000091.1:0-3988 GCA_964599845.1 uncultured Candidatus Saccharibacteria bacterium | reverse complement strand
GAAACTATAGCATTATAACTGTAACTATAACCTACTATTTTACCTGCTGAATTTCGTATAACGTAAATATCTGCTAAGTATTGTGAAGCAATATCTCCAAAATCTTTATTTGATTTTTTAGCCCATGGGTCAGAAGGGTCACCTGGCCCACCAGCTCCCATACCAACAGGTCTAAATGGAGTTGTTAAAGTTTTACTCACAACTTCGCTTCGATTCCCTACTGCATCAGCTAAATAAAAATCAAATGTATATTTAGTCTCATAGTTCCAGTTGTGTATTAAGGTATATTTATTTTTACCACCTAGTTTTATTTGCTGCAAAAATGTGTTGTTAGCATACAAATTCGAGTATCTCTCACCTTCAATGCGTACACAAATATGATTACCACAAATGAATGGATCCCATACCTTTGGCGCAGCTGGAGGAATGGTATCGACATATTCTCTTGATACTTCTTGAACCTTTGTATTTTGAACTTTACTCCAAGCCGAAATATTTCCATATTCATCTTTTGCTTTTACACGTGCATAGATTTGGTGACCTGAAGATAGATCATCGTTTGGGTTATTAGGAATTATTCCTTCAGGTGCGATTTTAAATAGGTTGTTTTTTGACCAGCCTGTTTTAAATGATTTTACAAAATCTTTAGTTTTTGAATATTCTAGTTGATAGGTAATATTTGTACTTATGTTGTCGGTAACTTTATTAAAATAAATGTTTAAGGTATTTCCGTAATATAGCTGAGGTAAGGAATCTAGCTTAGGTGCAGCGGGTGGAGTAGTATCTACAACTATATTTACAGTATTTGAATAATTACCCCAAATATCAAAGTTATCTTGGCTCCGTGCTCGTATAGTATGTTTTCCGTTAGGTAATGTAATTGATGTTGATATATTACCTGAACCTGGAATTGGGTTTGAGGTTTTTGTGTTCCCGCTCGTTGTGTATTCTAGTATAGTGTGTTTTAAATCTGCTGGTGGTTCATCTGGGTCGGATATGTTACTTAGTTGGAATGTTACACTTATATTTTTTGTACAATTTCCGCTGTTTACTGATTTGTCACAGTTTCCTGTAAAAATTTGGTTATTTGCAGGTGCGTTAATTTGAGGAGTTACAGGTGACGAATTTGGTGTGTATGTAATACTTAGTCTTGGTACGAATATTTCACTACAAAAGTCGTCAAGCCTACTGCTACAAAATGCAGCTCCTGAATTTTCTGCAGGATTTTGTGCTTTTAACGCAAAACCGTAGTTTGTATTTTCGTTATTTAGCCATGACTGAACAATATTTTGAACGTTCCAGTTGTAAGCTCTAAAATCAAGATCTTGTTCATCTACGAACACCAACTCTGATTGACCAGAACTTGTTCGATAATCGTTAATCGCTTGCCCAGTATTTGAATTAAATTGCTGAGTTAGTTGTGATGCAAAAATATTTAAACCATCACCTCCGTTTGCATACCTGTACAGTGTTAGTTGAGCAGAGTCTATTCGAGAACCTGCAGGGATGTTTGATAAATCAAAGTATAGGTAAGATTCTGCATTTACATAGTAGTTTGAATCGGTTGTGTCAAAAAAGTTTCCTACAGCTAAAAATCTTCTGTTATGTCCGTTGTTAATGGTTTGATTTACAAACACATTTGTTTGGACAGTTTGATTATATACTGCTGCGTTAGTTGTAATCGGGAGTTTTGCTAATATTAAAGTTATTATCACTGCTCCTACTGAAGCAGCAACTTTTAATATTTTTCTCACCGCAAATTTTCTAATCTAGAAAACATTACACTATGGTGACAAATATTGTAAAGGATATTCTAACTAGAGATATTCTATTTTAGAAAGATTGTGTACTGTATCGGCTTTATACAAAGGCTATGTAACTAATTGATGAGAGGTTTAATTTGCAGTTATTTAGAATATTTTGAATATATTTTTAATATCTATTCTTATTAACAATATGCACATTTACTTATTTTACTACCTTTTCATTTTCTTCAGCTCCTTTCTTTTTTGTTACGTAGTATTCCAAGTATTTACCAAATACAAGTCTTGTTTGGGCTTCTAGGCCCGGTAGAGCAGTTAAAAAGAATCCTGCAACAGGTTGAACAATAAATTCTAAAACTTGTAGAATTCTTTTTGGCCAAGAATCTTTTTCAGGACGAGGTCTTAATAAAAAGTCTAGTAGTATTAATATTAATAAAAATAATAGAGTTATCGTTACTAAACGACCAGACACTATTGGGAATAGTACACCTGCGGTTTGTCCACGAAATTCAGGGTTAATTATTCCAGGAATACTTGCACCAAGCAAAACTAAAAATGCAATTGATAACCCCATTACGTGATCAAACAATGTGTGTGTTGTTACATATTTTGCTCTTAATGTAGATTTGCTAAAGTTCTTAATAAAGTTTTTTAACATCCATCCTCCATCAGAAACTCCCCATGCCCACCTTCTTGACTGAAAATAATTATTTTTAATTGTACTCCAGTGTCCTTCTCCTTCTGCTGCATCTGACATTGTTTTTAAAAATACGGGTACTGTGCTTACATATTTATCGAACTTGAATAATCCTTTAAAAAATAAGTGATAATCTTCTGGTGTAATCCATGGATCCCAAAACCCAATTTGTTCAATTAACCAAAAGCTACTTGTATATGTAGAAAAGGGAACTAGTTTGTCGGGTCTGGCTAAATTAGCTGCGTTCATAATTGAGTGCATTGAATTTTTTACACGAGCGTAGAACGGCAGTCTCCAAATATTATTATAAAAAATCATTGCTGATGTATAGTATTTATATTCTCGATTTTCTGTAGTTACATATTTATACGACATGTATGCAAAGTAGTTTGGATCAATTTTTGAATCTGCATCACAACTTGTTATGGTAGTCTTTTTTAAATCCCAGCCTAACTTTTTAACTTCTTTGTAAACTTGTCTTCCCGCCCAGTTCATATTTGCTGATTTTCCTACAATTTCGCCTTCACTTAGAACATGGTTTGTAATCCAAATGTTGTTAAATACATTTTTATACTCTTGCTTTAATTGTTCTGATACAGCCACACCATTAGGATCTGCTGCCTCTGCTGCTAATACTACATTTATTTGTTTTGTACTGAATGTTTGTTTTTTTAAGTGCTCTAAAGTCTCTCGAAGTATTGAAACTGGTTCTTTTACATGTGGAATAATAATTATATGTTGTAATTCTTCAAAGTTGACTAATTGCATATCTTTTAATGAATCTAGTGCTTCTAATTCTTCGTTTATAAAATTTATAGTTTTTCTTCTTAATCTTTTAAATAAAATTCTTTGTAAGAATTTTGGTAATCTGGAATTTGCGGACTGGTAATTATTTTTAAGCTCTAATTTGCTATATATTTTTTTTAAGTCATATTTATAATTTCCCCATTTATATTTTTTTATTTCTTCTTTTGCACTTTTAAGTTTTTCAATTTCTTTTGGGATATCTCTTAGACCATCTAATAGCTCCATCCAGTGGATTTGTTCTGCCTGTCTTATTCTAAAAAGTGAAATCGCAAATTGTATACAAACAGCGGCAGATTTATAAACAAAATAAACATATATAAAAACTAGGTAGAGTATTGCAATTTGAATATTAATAAAACTCATTACTATTGGAAATATTATTAATACATATGCCAATAAAGGAGAAATTTTTTCAAGAATTACATCAAGCCTAGATTTATTGAAACCACCTTCCATTTATTAAAATTATTAATAATTAAGATTCTTTTGGGATTTTATCATTTTATATAATACTTCGATAGATTCAATATTGGATAACTTCAAATTAAAGTTGTAAAATGATTCCGATAAAGTACCCTTAAGCTATATTTATAGTTGTATAGTAAAATTAAAAAATTTTTTAAATAATATATTAGTTAATAAAAGTGTTACCTAAAAAACAAAGAAAAGCAAAAGCACTTGTTATGGCTGGATTAATTTCGATAGTTTTTACAGTCATAGC
>CAZRHM010000090.1:0-4007 GCA_964599845.1 uncultured Candidatus Saccharibacteria bacterium | reverse complement strand
ACCATCAATCCAAAACCATTCACTGGAAGAAGCAGAAAGAAGTTTTTCCCTCAAATCACGATTGAATTTATCTGCAATTGTGCTTGCAGTCGGCATTCCAGCATTTGCAGAAAATCCAGCTCCTAAGACTACTGTCAAATGGTTATGCATATTGTTTGTTTTAAAATGGTAGCTAACGTTTTGCACCTATACGCAAGCAGGGGTTTTGTGCTAGTGCTGTTATGGGCTGGGCTTCCTGTTTTTGTCATAAGTCTGTTTCTCTTTTTACAACCACCATTTCATCAAATCCGTGTTTTATCAATAACTTTTTCAATGTTGTAATAAATCGTCTTAATTCTCTTTCTAGGATTGAGTCGTAATCAGGACTTAATTTATTAAAGTCGTTTGGTAGTAAGTTTGAAATAGCATAATTTATTCCCGTGATTATTGTCGGGAAGTCTATAAACACTAGGGTTTCATCTTTTATTTGAGTGTCAATACTGATATTTCTCGGTCTGCCTGCATATTTGAAAGAAACATTTTTAGTATCAATAGAAGATTTCAATCTCTCGAATTGAAGATTGACGTCATCATTGATTTTATCAGGAACGATAATATTCAGTTTGCATTTTTTGTATTTAATTCCACCAAGTTCATATCCATTATTTTCAATTAAATAGCGACAAGTGGGAACAATAAGATTTTCTAAATAAACGGAAGCTAATGTAGCTGAAGGAAAGAAGTTTATTTCATCATCTGAACTGGAAATGAAAAGGTTTTTTATTTGCTTAACAGCATTTTCAAAACTGCTTTCATTGCCATTTTCAAAAACTGCCAATGAAAGTCCACCAAAATCAGACAGAAGCTTAATCTCCTTGTCAACTAGAAACGCACATTTTGAAGTTCCTAAACGACCTGTAAACAAACCCAATTCAAATAACACGTTATCTCTTGGTTGCAACATTACTTGACCCCTAAATTCAACTTTATCGTCATTTGTGCCTAATAAAATTCCAAAGTCAAATTGTAAAGTTGCTTTAAGCAAATCAGATAGAAAATTCTGATTAATCTTAAAAACCGAAGTGTCCCAAACTTTTTCGTTCCAAATAGTTACATCAAAATCTTCTGATAGAATTGCTTTTGTCTTCTCTGCTAATTTTAGTTCTTCGGACGAAGAACCTATGAAAAGTCTCTTTTTAATCATAAGCCAAGCGTATTTCTTAGGTCGACAAATATTCCTTCAACTTCAGCAAGCAACAATTTCAGATTTTCAAGTTTCTTTGAATTATATCTAAAAATATACTCTCTTCCATCCACCGATATAATGCTATCTGATTTAATTTGGTTGGTGCAGATTTCTTTAAGTTGATAGTAGATTACAGGAACGAGTTCATAAAATGAAAGCGTTTGATATTTCACTACTTCAATGTCATAACATACAGCGTTTATATCAAAACTGCTTAAATCTATTTCTTGATTGGAGTTGGCTTTTGTGTTCTTTAAAAAGCGAATCATTCTTTTTAGTCTTCCATTAGTATCTGAACTTCTTTCATTAATTCGTTTAATGCTAAGAAATGGAAAGTCTGCATTACCTTTTGAATGGTTTTCTTTATTATAAACTTGAATCCCACGATATTCTCCTTTATCATTGATAACGGAAGTAACATCATCATACCAATTGGCAATAACAACGTCAACTTCACGGTTTAGACTTTGATTTTTAATCTTGATTGATTTTGGTTTTCTAGTGTCGCATATATCATATACATCTTCTAAAATTAATTCACTATCAAGTCTTAATTGTCTTAAATCTTGAAGTGCATTTCCTTGATACGAGCTTGTATTAACTTCCTTAACCATTTTTTCAATAGAAGCCTGTCTATATCTGTTTTTCTGCTCTACTGATTCAAGAATCTGTTTTATTTTAGGAGCGTCATAAGTATAGAATTTATCGCTAATTGTAAGTAGGTCAATGTCACTGTAACCCTTAATATGAGTGTCAGTCATTACGGAGCCTTGATATTTAAAAACAACGTCAGATAGTTTTTTTGATAAATGTTCTTTAACCCTTTCTCCTGCGTTTTTACTTTTTTGTGTGTATTCAGGTTCGACACTTTTCATTGCAAGTCTAATGTATGTCAATACTTCGCTGTATGAAACTGTTGCAAGTTCATCAGAGAATGATTTTTTCAGTGCGAAGTTCTCTGGGTTGATTCTTCCCTTGATACTTTCTGTTAGTAATTTATAATTTTTTGCCATTGTTTTATTTTATTGCGGTGTCGTTTTTAGCCTTGCCCATATCAGAAAAATATATTTCATTTACACTCACTTACAAACACCTAATCATTGCACTTACAAACATACATATCTTTCTTAACGCTCCTTTACGGAAAACCTCATTGTTTAATATAAAACTCCTAACAATGTTAAGAGTTTTATATTTTTAGTCATTGAAAAAAACATTTTTTTAATGATTATACAACTGTTACCTATGTTATCTGTCGTTTTTAAAGGGCAATTAATTAACTTTTCTTCCATAAACGGTAATCTTTATATTGGGTATTATTTGCATTTGAATACCTTTTCCAAGACCAATACTAAAACTTTTATTATTTGTAATTCTCCCATTCTCATCATAAAATGTTTTTCCTAATGGGCTATAAGCAATTCTTCCATTTTTATGATATGCAGTGTCTAACGAATATGCGACCCGTCCATTTTCATGATATGCACTTCCTAATGAATAAGCAAGCCTCCCATTGTCATGATAAGCACTTCCTAACGAATATGCAAGCCGTCCGTTTTCATGATATGCACTTCCTAATGAATAAGCAAGTCTTCCATTTTCGTGATAAGAACTTCCTAAAGACCATTTTATTCGTCCATTTGAATGATATGTTGTTGACATAATATTTGAATTTTACTACTTTAAAATTACAGATAGCCCGATAAATGTCAATGAAAATAAAAACAATCTTTCGCTCCATTTCCCAACATCTTCACTTTTACGATGATTATTACATGCTTCATTAGTGTACCCCTGACAATTATAATTTAAAGCATGATAAGGCTCTCTTTTTACTGCCTGTTTTAAAGCAATTTCGATTACTTTTAAAGGTGGATTTATACATTTTTCATTATATATTTCTAAAGGCAGTCCTTGTCTAAATTCATTTATGGTTACTAAACAAGCATGCCCAATATGATAATGATTATGGAGGAAATATTCAACTCCATATATATCTGTACCTAAATATATTCCCGAGTGTTTTGTACCTACCAGGTTAGGGATTTTGTAACGCCAATATGTCTTACCACTGTTTGTATCAAAGAAAATACGTTTATACATACCGTTATTTTCTAATATATCAACACAGTTTTGATATAATATAAAATTTCTCATTTTTAATGTTTTTAGTTTATAATTTTTAATTAGAAATAATCAACCAGCTCCTATGCAAAATGTAATAGAGTTAGTTGATTTTATTCTGGAAAAATTCCAGATTACTTTTTGGTCACACCTTTAAAAGGTGTGCCATCTTGTTTCACATCCATAAATCTTCCAGTGGTATTATTTCTTTTGATCCACTGTTCAGTTTTAGGATTGAAAACCTGACTTCTGTTGATAAAGGCACCGTTACGATGTCCATCACCGGATTTACCATTTTTTGCCATAGCAAAATAAAATTAGCTTTATGACTTATTTGATACTGAGGTGTCATAAATAAAACCCAAGGAATCAAGGTATATTTTTTAAATTTTATACCTTTGTAGGATAAATTTTTGCTCGAACAAAATTTTAATCCTGACCGAGGCCTGATTCCATTATGCTTCGGTTATTTTTTATTTGCCTAAGCGTTTAAACATCTTTTCAAGATCTCTCATATTTTTATTAATGTCAGAAACACTTTTTCTGACCGAACCGCTATTATCCGTTAGCTGGATAATAACTCCACAACCACATCTGATTTTTCTTCTATTGGTTATGTCTTGTAAAGTGGCACTATGTTATAATTCCCCCCAATGTT
>CAZRHM010000089.1:0-4058 GCA_964599845.1 uncultured Candidatus Saccharibacteria bacterium | reverse complement strand
ATATGGGGTCAAAACTTACACAAACCTATAACGACATGGAAGTGCAAAGATATGCAGAAGGCTTGGTGATGGAGTATGTACAAAAAGCTGATTTAAATGCTCGAATAATTAGACTGGGAGAGCTGATAGGTGATGGGATAGACCTCCGAAGTAATACAGCATTTATTAACCTGCTTACATATGCAGTAAAGGGTGAAAAACTTTATTTAAGAAACGATGGTTTAGAAACAGAATGGTTTGTACATATTATGGATGCTGCATATGCATTAATCAAAGCTCAGTTTTCGAAAGGAACTTTGGGTCAAATATATTCTGTATGCTTTGAAAACACTTACACACATTTGTCGGTGGCTTATAAAATTCAAGAGGTAGATGAAAATGTTAAAGAAATACAATTTATTGAGGAAGCAAATAATCTTCCACCATTAAAAATACATAAACCAGCACCAAACTTGTCTAAAATTGGTTGGATGCCAAGAGTCAGTTTTGATAAAGCAGTTAGCCAGTCGCTAGCAGCTGCAAAAGTACACTTTTTAGAGAAAAAGATTAATCAAATTCCATCTCATACGTCTGTACCTGTACAGACAGGTGATAGCTTAATAGACAAAGTTAAAGGATTTTTAAATATAGCAGAAGAAAAGGAGGAGATTGTAGAAATAGAAAATAGCCCAGTAGCCAGATTAATTGAACAAAGAAAAAGGGAAGAGGAACTTAAAAGGCAAAAACTATATGCTGCTGGCAAAACACTAAAATTTAAAAAACACAGAAGACCAAGAACTTTTGGTGAAAAAATACAAAACTTTTTCTGGTCAATATTTGCATGGTTTGGAAATAGATTTAAATTCGTACAGCAAAAATCACCGTTAGAATTAGGTTTACTAGCATTTGGTATAGTAACACTTGTTTTTTTGTTTTTCACAATATTATCGCCTTTATTGGTAATATTTCGTAATGCAATGCTAATTGTACCTGCATATACACAAAGTATAAATGCTGCTGAGAAAAGTGACTTTGCAAGTTTTCGCAAAAGCTCGGCTCAGATTAACGAATCGTTAAAAAGTACAAATGATCTATTGCCAAGATTCAATGGAGTATTTAACTTGTTTTCATTGGGAGAAGAATATCAAAAACTACAAGGCCTACTTAAAAATTACGAAACATATGCAGCTGGTGTTAACGATTTAAGCTATGCAACAGAGCCATTTAACGAATACTTAGACGTTTTCGAAAATAATACGCAAATTCGAAACACAACTGATAGCTATCTATCTTTAACTAATGACGGTACTGACTATAGCAGTATTGTAAATAAAATTAGCGAACGAGAAGCATATTTTGAAAGTGGATTACAAAAGTTACAAAGAGCACAATCTAATCTGGTTAATACTGAGTACGACTTTTTACCTAATTTTGCATCCGAATTCTTTTTAAAACAAAATCAAAATTTAACTAACGTATCTAGCAGGTTAACAAAATTAACAAATTATAAATTTTTGCCAGAATTTTTAGGCTCAAAAGGAGCAAAAACTTATTTGATAGTAGTACTAGAAAATACAAGACCTAAATTTATAGGAGGAGATATTTCGAGCTATGCATTAGTGACATTAAATAATGGAAGTGTTCAAGAAATTAAGGTACAAAGTACGGAAAGTCTTGATTTATCGTTAACTCCAGATGAAGATACTCTAAATTCAATTAATGCTACAAGATTTAATTTGCTAGAACAAAATTCAATCGATTTTAATGAATTTTCTACAATTTCTAATATTTCTGATTTTTCGAATTTAACAGCAGAAGTATTTGGTGCAAATATAAATAGGAGTATTGACGGTGTACTTACTTTAAATTTAAATGCATTAGAGTCCATTATTCAAAACTACTCAGAAGGAAGAGAAATAGATATTTCGGGGGTAAGTTTTTCTAGTGGAGATTTTTTAAGCAACATTAGTGCAACTCAAGTAGGAAACCAAACAATTAGACAAAGAAAAGAAGTGATCTCACAAATTCTTGCATATTCACTTAACAATATTTTAGAATCACTTAAAAATAAGGACTACAAAGTCTTTGGGAGTATTGAGCAACTAATAAATTCACAAGATATCACTTTCTCTACTACCTCACTTTCTTCAAGAAGATTCATAACAGATACAAATTTAGACCTGTCGGCAGTAGGCAAATCAGATAATTTTGTAAAAGTTGGATTAAATCTAAACGACGATAAACTAGTTAATTTGGATCGTTATCCTAATTTAAATCTAGCTTTAGAAACTGAAATAAAAAATGATTATTCAATACAAAATAATTTAAATATTACATTTCCAAATTTTGGAACTGCACAAGAGGTTTCAGTTTGCTTGCCAGCAAATACTCTCGTAAATTCAATAAAAATAGATGAAAGATCAATTCCGTCTAACCGAATAACCATAAATACAGACTCTGATGATGTTTGTGTCGCTGCACAAATAGTTTCAGAAACACAGATGGTATTGAACTGGGTAAATAGAACAAATATTTCAGAAAGTACTGAAGAAGTAACCCTTAACTTAGCTGTTGCAAAAGTAAATGGTGCTGTAACCACGCTAGATTACAAAATTATAGCCGAATCTCCTTTAAAAATTGATCATTTAAGCATACCTTTAGATACAAGCCAAAACTCAATAGTATTTTCAAATACAATATTAAAGGATCTAATATTTAAATTAACACTAAAAAAATAATTGTTTGCAAAACATTTAACTAATTGACTTGTTGGCATTAAAAGTATAATTTAATGTAGGTAATTAATATTATGATTAAAAACAATTCTAAAACAATTATTGTAGTTCTAATAGTACTAATAGCTGGACTTTTAGGGGTTGTTTATGTATTAAATAATACAAACACAAATAACAATGACTCATCACCTATAGTGAATAACAATGAGGAAACTGATGAAACAGAAACAGAAGAAGTACTACTGCAATTGAACATGACCAAAGTAGAAAATACTGAAAATATTTTCGAACTGAGCGTAGCAAATCATCAAAATAATTTTGGTGGATTAGATATTACTTTAGTACCTGAAAATCTTACTATTGTTTCTTTTGAACCAGATACAAGATTTAACGCTGTTTTACAAAACGAAATTAATACAGAAGGAGTTTTGGATTTATCACTAGGTGTTCTACAAAGCCAGGTTGATCCAACTATAAACGATAATAACGAAGTTGTTGTTGGTAAATTAACCATTTCTGGTTTTAATGAATCGTCTGTATTAAACATGCTTCCAGATGCAGAAGGCTTAATTAACTCAGAAATAGTTAAATTTAATAATTTCCAATATATATTTAATTAATAAAATTTTATGAGAAAAATAAAAGCATTGCTAATACTAGGATTTATTTTTGTTTTTGGAACTTTTTTTACTATCAAAGTTAATGCATTTACACTATCACCTGCAAGTGGTACATTATCGGGCACACAACAAATACAGATAAGAGCAAGTAGCTCTGGTACAGACTCTTCGGCTGTTTCTATAGTATTAAATGTTACAGGAATGACAGTAACAGGCTATTCTGACGCAGCTGGAATGATTTCGATAGGAACTTGTGCAGGAGATGCTACGTTTACAAGTAGTTCTGTATGTGTAGATGTAGCAGCAGGAGATGATTTTACAGCAGGTCAACTAATAGGAACAATTACAGTTTCTGCAAGTGGAAGTGCTGCAACAGTTACCGCAGCCTCTGGGTCTGAATACGAAGATGGGACTGAAGTTTCTGGCGTTTTAGGTACTTATAATTCAGGTACATCTACAGGTGGAACACTTCCAAATACAAGTATCTCTAATAATAACTTACTACCGCTATTTTTAGGATTTTTCTTTATTAGTTTAGGTGCACTAACATTTTATGCATATCCAGAACTAAAAAGAAGATATAGCTAATACAGGTAACACAATTAGGCTTTTTATGCTATAATTATTAAGCATAAAAAGCCATGGAAAGATCTTTATTTTCAAAAATAAGAAAAAAATTAAGCTTTTCTTCAGAAAGGCTTTACTTTGGCGAACAATTCGAAAC
>CAZRHM010000088.1:0-4077 GCA_964599845.1 uncultured Candidatus Saccharibacteria bacterium | reverse complement strand
CATGAAGGAATCTTTATAGTAAATGATTATAAATTAGGTATAAACGATGAACAGCTAGGTAAATCGATTACTGGAATATTAAGTAAAGACGACCTTAATAAGATTTTTGCAAGGGCTGGGATTATTGAAATTTCGGCGGATGTGCAAAAAAAGATTGATTTGATTACTAAAGATTTAGCAGAAGTTGTTGGAAAAGAAGATTTAGCCGGGATTCTATCAGAGAGAGAATTAAAAATATATTGGGGAACAGCTCCTACAAGCAAACCACACCTAGGTTATTTTGTACCACTAATGAAAGTTGCAGATTTTTTAGAAGCAGGTTGTGAAGTCACAATTCTTTTAGCAGATATCCATGCGTACCTTGACAATATGAAGTCAACATGGGAATTACTTGAGTACAGAACACAATATTATGAATTTATTACAAAGGAAATTCTAAAACTAGTTGGGGTACCAGTAGATCGGCTTAAATTCGTGAGAGGGAGAGATTTTCAACTGAAACAAGAGTATACGTTAGATATTTATAAAGTAGCAGCTCTAGCTTCACTCAGAGATGTTAAAAAAGCTGGTGCAGAGGTTGTTAAACAAGTAGAAAGCCCGCTAATGAGCAGTATGCTCTACCCTATTTTACAAGCACTAGACGAGGAATACTTAGGTGTCGATGCACAATTTGGAGGAGTTGATCAACGAAAAATATTTATGTTTGCAAGAGAATACTTACCAAAAATTGGATACAAAAAAAGAATACACTTAATGAACACACTAATACCTGGACTTGGAAAGTCAGGGAAAATGTCTTCAAGTGAACCTAATTCAAAAATTGACTTTGAAGATACTGAGCAAACTATTATTGAAAAAATTAATAAGGCATTTTCTATAGATAAACAAATTGAAGGAAACGGTCTGCTTACCCTACTAAAATATGTACTATTTAAAATAATTATAAAAGAAAACAGAACTCTCGCTATACAAAGAGAAGACAAATGGGGAGGCAATATTGAATATTCAACATATGAAGATTTAGAAAAAGACTTTGCTAATGGAAAACTTTCGTCGGTAGATTTAAAGCCGGCTATTGCAAATGAAATAATTAAATTATTCAAGCCTTTAAAAGCTCAAATTGACAAAAATATGAACTTGATTAATAAGGCTTATCCAAAATTGTAGTAAATACACAAAACTTGTTTTTTATTATTTTGCAGTCATCATAAGTTAGTAATTCTCATACAAGCGTAACTACCAGCTTGATATCCACTCCCATTTCAAAGTAACATGGTGTAAGTTAAAGTTTTAAATGCACCCCGAAACAGAAATTTCAAAAAAAGCAATTAGAGTAAATAAAGTAATAGCATTACTAACAACATCAGATATTTTTACCTGGGGCTTATTTTTAGTTACTACAACAATATCTGGCCTTTATTTAGTAGAAAAATTAAAGCTTGACGAAGGTGAAATAGTAAAAATAGTTGGAATAGGCGCAGGAATGTACAGTATAGTAAAAGGTATTCTTCAAATTCCAATAGGTGTGATTTCGGATAAAATAAAGTCTGACACAGACGATATATTATTCTTATTCTTTGGAAATTTATTAATGGGGTTGCCATTTATTTTTTATCCAAATATTAGTGAAATTTACATGTATTACATACTTCAAGGAGTATTAGGATTTGGTTCGGCAATGAATTTAGTAAACTGGAGAAAACTCTTTGCAAAGAATCTTGATACAAATAAAGAAGGTTTACAATATGGAACTTACGATGCTGTAATGAGCTTAAGTGTTGCAGTATTTAGTATTATTGCAGGCAGCATAGCAAGTTTAAGCCCCGAAAGTTTCGATAAAGTAATGCTGGGGATTGGTATACTAATGATGTCGAGTGGAATTTGGGCATTACTAATAATACGGGTGACAGGAAGAAAATCAAAATAACCTGTTAGTCTAATAGATGACAACACAAAAACTCCAAAATCTTTTTAAAAACATTCCAAGTGTGCTTGGCTTATTTATATTAATCCCCCTACTCTTTTTGTTATTAATAGTGGGATCATTCTCAAACGATAGAACTCGAATTACAACAGAGCAGGAAGCACTGAATCATATTTACCAACAATTCCCCGAATTTAATTCTACAGAATCGGAACAAACAGTATTTTACGAAGAAGTGGGATACATTTGGTATGTGGCAATAGGCTTTGGAGGAAATGGACAGCCAATTTTAAGCGGGCAATGCTTTGAAGTAGAGCCAAACAAAGTGATAACAAGGCGTCAAATGACTTCTCGAGCTGCAATAGTTAATACTATTAATCCAATAACCTGTGAAGGTTATTAATATTTCCAAATCACCATTTGTTAATTTATAAATGGCGTTATGGGTTAGCTATCTTGATACTACAGACAAATATTACTTTTTGGTGATTAATAATTGTTTCGGATCCAACTCACAATTACTTGTTTTCACAAATAACCAGCTTTGGTTTTACACTATAAATAAACTTAATACCAATCGCTAGAACCTAAAACCTGTAACCTTTCTGTAGTATAATCGGCTATGGAGACAGTATCTGAAAACAACAATAATATTACAAAAATTATAAAAATCTTAAACCGTGGTGGATTAATAATTTACCCAACAGAAACTGCGTATGGCGTTGGAGTCGATGCAACAAATAAAGAAGCTGTAAAAAAATTACTTAAATATAAAAATAGACCAGAAGGCAAAGCTATTTCAATAGCGTGTTCAGATGAGCAAATGGCATCGAAATATGTACATATTAACGATTCTGCAAAAAATTTATACAAAAATTTTTTGCCAGGACCTGTAACTGTAATTTCAAAGTCAAAAAATAAAGTTGATTCCAGACTTGAATCAGAAAATGGAAATTTGGGTATTAGAATACCTGATTACGAGTTCATATTTAAATTAATTAAAGAATTTGGCAAACCAATAACTGCAACATCTGCAAATTCATCAGGTAAAAAAACACCCTATTCTATTGACGATATTTTAGAAAATATATCGGACAAGCAAAAATCTTATATTGATTTAATAATAGATGCTGGGCAACTGCCAAAAAGATTGCCGTCTACTGTTATAGATACAACTACTGATGATTTGAAAGTTTATAGAAAAGGCAAAAAGAGGTTGATTGCTAACGGCAAAGAGTCGTACCGCAATAAGTCTCAAATGACGAAATATAAAACAAAAAACGTAACTGAAACAATTAAACTTGGACAAAAATTAATGAGCGAAAATATTCAGGCTAAAAAACCGGTAATTTTTCTTTTATCAGGTGATTTAGGAGCAGGCAAAACACATTTAACAAAAGGAATAGCCAAAGCACTTGGAATTGAAAGAACAATAAAGTCTCCAACTTATACTTATGTTGAAGAATATAGAATCTTAAGAGATCAGATTCCTCCCCTTGAGGGGAGGTCAGGTGGGGTGATTCCAGCAAGTAATTATCACTACAACAAATCACTTAAGCCCTACGCTCGAGAAAACAGAAAAAAACAAACACCAGCAGAAAGCTTACTATGGTCAAAGCTGAGAAACAAACAGCTATTAGAGCTAAGATTTTTAAGACAAAGAGTAATAAATAAATATATTGTTGATTTTTTTCAACCAGATACAAATTTGATTATAGAGTTGGATGGGGCCAGTCACGATGAAAAAAAGTATGAATATGACATTTCGAGAGAACGTCAATTAGAAGCGCTAGGTTATAAGTTTTTAAGATTCACTGAGTATGAAGTGAGAACAAGGTTAAATGATGTGCTTGAAACAATTTATATGTATTGCGAAAAGACAATTACCCACCCTAGCCCTCCCTCAAGGGAAGGAATTGAAACCGAAGTAATTGACAGGGTTGACTTTTCAGCACCCCCTCTTGAGAGGGGGTTGGGGGGAGTGATTTCTAAACTCTATCACATTGATGCATGGAAAATTTCATCAATAGAAGATTTAGAAGAACTAGGTTTTGAAAGTTGGATCAAACCTGGAAACGTTTTAGTAATTGAATGGCCCGAAGTAATTGAGAATCTAACAGAAAATAAAGATTTTTTTAAAAACGCAAAAATTG
>CAZRHM010000087.1:0-4132 GCA_964599845.1 uncultured Candidatus Saccharibacteria bacterium | reverse complement strand
AGTTACAAGTTACAATGTTCAGTTTGATTTTTATGGATAACCAGGAGAATATGCAATTTTAGTTTCGGCAAGCGGCTACTAATTCCCTTCAAAAATGAATACATATCCATTGTCTAAATCTAAATATAGCGGAATGGTACTAGTAAAATTAAATAAAGGTAAAAACAAAATCGACTTATTAGTAGATCCAAGGGGAAATGATGATAAAGGAAGTGGAAACTTACCATCTCCATTTGCATAAAAAAAGGTTTACATGAGGTGCAAAATCAGTTATTTTGTGAATAGACTATATTTAGTTTATATATTAATTAGAACTTAAATAATGTAAGTGCATATTAATTTGCACATAGTTTAATTATTACTATTTTAATAAAAATGAATACTACAAGATTAAAAAAACTGAATGTATTTATAGCGCTTTCTATTTTTGTTAGTGGTTTTACAGGATTAAGTTTATTAGCACCAAAAACTGTAAGTGCAGATGCTGTTGCAGTCACTGCAACACCTAATGAAATTGCTGCATCTACTGCTACAGAAGTTGAGTTTACATATACTGCAACAACCGCAGTAGAAGACGATGGTACTACATATACATTTATAGTTGATCCAGCTTTACCAAGTGCATTAGATGATTGTTCTAGTGCAGATGGCTTTGCAGACTCAAACGATACTGACGGAGCCGGATCTTTCGATGATTTTTCGACCAGTGGTGCAGTATTTACAACTACTACTGCAACAACAACATCAGGCAGATCTTTTTGTTTAGAATTTCCATCTAGTGCAACAGTTGCATCTTACGGAGTTTCTATAGTTACCTCAACTGGAGACTTTGGCGCTGCACTTGTTCACTATGCCGATAACAACGATGTAGTAGTTTCGGCACTAGTTGGGCCATCATTATCTTTTAACATTGTTAATTTAGCCGACTCGGCCGATACAAATGTTTGTGATTTAGGTTCTGTAGATACTACAACTACAGTTGACTTAGATGCAACAGACGATGGCGCAGGAGAATGTGGTTATGCATTGGCAATAGGTACAAACTCAGCAACTGGATATACTGCCACAATAGAAGGATCAGCAAACGGACTTTACAACGGAAGTCATACAATGGACGACGTATCAGGATCGTTCGATACTGGAACAGAAGAATATGGCTTGGCAAACGTTACAGCAGGGACAGGATCAACAGTAGATGCTACATATACTGGAGCGACTGGTTATCCAATACCAACAACTGAAGATGACTTTGTAACTTCTGCAGGTGCAGTAGATTATGTGCAAGATTCTGATCCATCGGATACCACAACAGTGATGCATGGACTAACTGTAGCACCTTCTACTCCAACAGGAAGTTATACTCAAACAATTACTTACCAGGTAACTGCAAGCTTTTAAATAAATTGAGGAGAATGATTATGATCTTCTCCTCAAATACTTTTAAACATGGATGTTAGGAAAAGCAAAACTTTAATATTTGTAGGGAGTTTTATTACCTCATTAATTCTTGTGTTTGCATTTTTTTTGAGTTCAGCATCTGCACAATCATATAGAGGCTTAATTATTGATGCACTAAGATTTGATTTTGATAAAATAATGCCAGGACAATCGGTTACGGGTAGTTTTAACATTACATACGATTACAGACCAAATCCAGACGGGACTTATAAAGATGCAACATTATTTTTTATAGCAAAAGATTTTACGCAAGGAAACAACCCAGGCTCACCTAAATTTTTATCTGCAGATGAATTACCAGAAGCATCAAGAATGTCAGAGTGGATTACTTACAATTCTGATCAAATAACATTAAATCAGCCAGGTCAAAAGCACAAAGTTGAATTTACAGTTACAGTACCAGAAAATGCAGATCCTGGAGGAAAATACACAGCCATATTTGTTTCTAATTACTCAGGAGAAGATGCAGCAAATCAAGTTAAGGAAAATGGTGAAATTGGGTTTGGACTAAATGCTTCGCTTGCGCCACTAATATTTTTAACAGTTGATGGTGAAGTAAATAAATCATTAAATATTCAAAATTTTTATACAGAAAATGTATGGGGACAAAAAACAACTTTCTTTTTTAACCCACCTGTTAGTATTGTAGCGGAATTTATTAATAATGGTAATGTTCATGTAGCTCCACGTGGTAAAGTCTATGTACACAAAGGAAACAACTACGTTGCAGATAATCTATATACATTTGATATAAACATACCCAATAAAGAAGGATACAGAACTTTTGTTTTGCCAAACACAAAAAGACCTTACATTTTTAACTGGCAAGATTCATTTATATCTACAAATGTAATTGAATATAGAGGAGATGAAGAAAAAAATATTATTTTAAAAGAAGGAGATGAAGATTTTGATAATTATCCAATAGTTAAAAAAGAATATAAAACAAACTATGATTGGGATAAACTAAGTAAATTCAGGCTTGGTTGGTATAATGTAACTTTACAATACGACATTGAATCCGAAGATGGTTCTTCAACACCAATTACTACAACGCTCACGATTTTTATATTCCCATGGCAGCTTTTAGTTTTAATAGCAATTTTACTTTTACTAGTTTTGTTTATATTTGTAAAAAAAATTCGTAACAAGAGAAAATCGAAAAATACAGCTGTTGATTTATAACTTCATAACTTTATAATAAAAAAAGATACATTATTCAATGGGTAACATGCTACAAAAAAAAATATCTGTTCTTAGTTTTGTGCTTATATTTTTAAGTATAATACTAATAACCAATGTTAACGCTCAAACTGAGCTGGAATCTACAAATTATAGAATCCTTGATCCAACATTCGATAGCTCTGGTGGTATATCTGAGGGTGAGGACTACAACTTAATTTCTTCGTTAGGTCCAATTAACGATGCAAGGTTAGAAAGTGGAAGTTATGCACTTGGCGCTGGGTTTCCAAATGGAATCCAGGCAAACGTGCCACTAATAAGATGTGTGGAAGCTAGCACAGATAGTAACGATACCGATTGTTTAAACTTTGTTAACAATTCTGGAGCTCAAGGTGAATGTGGTACACCTGGTTGTTACGATAGGGTAAGAGTAGAGGTGGATCATCAAAATAATCCGATAGATACACTTTACTTAATTCGCTTTGTAAATACAGATACAAACGAAGAGTTATATTTACAAAGTGATAACACATTAAATTCAACTTACGATATTGGTGATTACCTAACAATTTGCCAAATCGAAGGTATAGACGAAAGAACAGGAAGTGGTTGTGAAGATTCTTCCGACCCACAATGGGACGAAGCTTTGCAAAGTACAAATGTTTTTGGACTTATACCTGGAACAACATATGACGTTTCAGTTAAAGCACTTAGCGGAGATTTTACAGAAACTCAATACAGCCCAGAAACATCGGTGACGCTAGAATATCCAATGCTGAATTTTGATATAGATATAGCTGATGATTCTGGAAATTCCGCAGAAACATCTGCGCCGTACGCTGTAGATTTAGGAATATTAGAACTAACACCTACAACAGCAAATGATTTAATTTGGTTGGATTTAGGAACAAATATTATTGAAGGTTTAAACCTATATGTGAGTGATTTGAATAATGGGTTAGATAATGGAAGTTATACAATTCCATCCCAATCTGAAGATTTAGATGTTGACTCTGGTAACGATGGTGGATATGGATTAAAAATAGACACTGCAACACAAGAAGCACTTGGTCCAATTCAAAGTAGTTCTACATACGACACCACCAACGCAAACGAAATAGGTGGACTAAGTAATTCTGATGAATTAATATTCTTTACAGATACAACAGGCTCAAATATAGGCCAGGTTACAAATGGTAGGGTAAGTATTATGATTAAAGCATTGGTAACACCTGTTGTACCAACTGGACTTTATCAGGATATTATTACATTTACAATGGTAACAAACATTTAATGAAAGCCATTGAAACAGCATCAAAAAAATTTATTTTGCTGATTTTTTTATTAGTCATTTTTGCTACCAGTTTTACTTTGGTTTTTGCGCAAGATACAGAAAATAATGACGGTCAACAAAAATCTCTAATCAAAATTTTTCCTGCACAAGTAGAATTAAAAGAAAAAGGTAAATATAACCTGACAATTCAAAATTCTA
>CAZRHM010000086.1:0-4163 GCA_964599845.1 uncultured Candidatus Saccharibacteria bacterium | reverse complement strand
CATTTGTACGTAAATATGAAAGATCAGGCGATTTTAAAAACCACGCTTGTAGGAGGTGGGATAAATATTTTGCTGAACTTTATTTTAATAAACATTTTCGGGCTTTGGGGCGCAGCCGTCTCGTTATTCCTTAGTTATTGTGTGGTGTTCGTGTTGAAGTTTAAGATGTCAAGTAAAATATGAAAGTACTTAATGGTCAAACAAAAATAGTTATCGTATTTTCCACCCCGTTTCAGGTTAGGCAATTGATAAAAATTAATGAAGAACGGAGTCTTTTTGCAAAAAGCAAAGTTTTTATTTTCTTGAAGTCGAATGTGGTGGATGCTGGGTACCTCAAAGCTTATTTTCGTGAAAGAACCGATTCATTTGTGTTAATAGATTTTCCAAACAGGAGCCTTTCTCTACCCAGATTTCTAAGAAATCCCCTCCGGGAGATTTTAAATGCGCGAAGAATGGTTAAACAGTGTCAAATGATATTAGAGGAAACCTTTAATTCTTCTGCTGATGTATATCGTCTTTTTATTGGGAGTGAAAAAGAACTGCTGACGCAAATGCTAATAGATGCGTTAGATAAAGGAAATCGGCTTAAAGAATTGATTTCAGTCGATGAAGGGACAGGTTATTATCGTAAGATTTTGTTGAAAGACAGAATAATATCGCAGCTTTATAAATACTTAACTCCCCTTTTTATCAAGTTTAAGTATCGGTATTTCAATACACTCGGAATTCATCCTCGCATTAATACTGTTTATGCAAGATTTCCAGAATTATTACCTCATAAAAAAAAACACGTCCTATATTTTAGGATTACCTATATTGGAAAAAAAACTAGTAGCATTGATGCCTCCATGAACTCAAATAAAATCTTGTTTTTTACTGCGCCTTTGAGTGAAGGGCGAAAATTAGCGGCTAATAGAGAATTAGAAATTGTCTCTTGGATTAAAGAGTTTTGCATTACTGAAAATATGGTGCTGTTCCTCAAACAGCATCCTCGGGAGCGGTCTGACAAGTATCAGTCGATAAAAGAGTTGAACTACTTAAATAAACTATACTCAGGGGAAGACATAGACTATTTTACATATTTTTTTATTATAAATTACGGGAGTTCAATCGTTCTTGATATCTATGAAAGGGGTTATCCTCTTAATCGCGTAGTGACTTTTAACAACAAATTAATAAACTCTACTCTAAATCATATCTACAGAGAGACCAAAATTGTTAACTTAGACTGTACTAAAAAACAGTTGTTTGCTGTTTTAAAACAAATAAAAGATGTCACCTCCATATATCAATAAGTTAAAATCTCTGCCGTCTTTTAGAAAATATTTTCTAATAAATGTAAATACGATTGTCCTGACATATGTTTTTATTTTCCCCATTTTCTCCGGGCCATTCTTTCGAGATGTTGTTGGTAGTAAATTGGTATGGGTTTATTTCATACCAGTTAACTTGGTTTGCTTATTTTCCATCGTTTACTACTATAGTGGAAAACATAAAAACATCAAACTTTTCTTTCTTTCCACGGCTTTTTTTTTGTTGATTCTAACATCAACATTTTTAACTGGAAACATAATGCCATTGTTTTTTTATTTGAATCTATTTACTTTCATTTACTATTCGCGAAGGATCAACGAGGTAAATAAAGACTTCTTAAGAATTGTTTTTCTACTTATCTTGGTTATTGCCATTTTATTGTCGTTTACAAGACTAGGTTACAATGACTTTAATAGATTTTCCGGTTTTTCATCGTCTCCTACCACTTTTGGTGTTTACTTAATTGCCCTTTTCATCTTTGTTGAGGATTTTTTTAGACGGAAGTCATCAATAGTATTAATCTATGGTTCTATTTTTATTTTATTGTACTTGACAAAAACAAGATTGAATATTTTGTTTTTCACATTGCTTCCCTTTTTGTATTTGTTTCTTAAACAAATAGTTATCAGAAGATGGGTGTTGATCATGTTCATCGTCGCTCTTATATTTACGTATCCATTGTATAACTACTTATCTATAACCACCCTCGGTGAAGAAATGGTGGAAATGAGATACGAGGATGGAAGAGATGCCTCAGCCCAATTACGACTTGCGCTTTTTGATACGATGTTGCTTGAATTGATGAGCATGGACCTTCGATCACATTTTTTTGGGAAAGGTTCTGAGTATTCTAGGACTCTAATAGAGAAAGAATATGATATGGACATCCAGCCTCATAATGACTTTGTAAGGCTATATTTGGACTTTGGTTTTTTTGTTTCGGCAATTTATTTACTTTTGTTATCGAAGTATTCGTTGACTAAGATGAAATCTTTTGTTCTCCTTTTGTTGTATCTCATGTCTTTTTTCCATAATATGGTTTTTAATTTCCACATTGCATTCCTTTTGATTTTTTCAATTTTCTTTACACCGAAGCCAAAAAGAGAAGTATTCGTAAAATAAATTCGTTTTAACTATAATGAACAAATTAAGTAATTTAGTGAATTATCGTGATCCCAGGTCTCTAGGGAATCAGCTAAGGGAGAAGCGATTTTCGATTTTTAAAAATTATATAGCCAAGCTTCCAAAGCCTATCAGGATTTTAGATGTCGGTGGAACGCAGTTGTTTTGGGAGGTTAGGGGGTTTCACAACGATAAAGATTTTCAAATTACAATATTGAATTTACATAAAGAGGAGAGTAGTTATAAAAACATCGATAGCGTTATAGGCAATGCTTGTGATTTGAGCGAATTTATGGAAAATGAGTTTGATGTAGTCTTTTCAAATTCTGTTATAGAGCATCTGTATAGTTATGAAAATCAAGTTTTAATGGCGAAGGAAACTGTACGGGTTGGCAAATATCATTTTATTCAGACGCCAAATAGATATTTTTTAATAGAGCCTCACTTTCTCCTTCCTCTATTTCAATTTTTTCCTCAAACTATAAAGCTGTTTATTTTGACAAAAACTAAACTCTCGAAGGGAAGAAAAATGGATCGAGAATTGGCGACAAACAGAATAAAGGAATTACGTTTGCTGTCCATTTCGGAATTGCGGAAAATTTACCCCAATAGTAGTATCTATAAGGAAAAATTTTTTGGGATGAACAAGTCGTTTGTCATTCATAATTTTGATAAAATTTAATTTTGGACAAAAATGCTTCCAATTTGATGATTTGTTAGGTAAGTTTGGACATTTAAGCGAATCGAGCTTCAACATCTCATGTTGATTTTCGGAATGTGATTGAAATGCTCCCAACTAAAATTATAAATAGCTTTTAGGAAGTAAATAGTCTGTGTTTAGCTACTTATCGTTTAAATTAATTGAAACACAGTGTTTTGCATAAAATAATCAAGACAGGTGATTTTGAGCCAGATCAACAAGGATTAGTCTCTTTTGTAAACCCGTTTTCTTACTACAAACTGCGTTCTGCAAAGCAGGAGATCAGCGAAATTGATTTTTTTTATATAGACGGAGTCGCGTTGAATTTTTTTCTAAGATTTTTTGGGTTTAAAAAAAAGAGATTTAGTATGGATATGACTTCACTTGCACCGGTGGTTTTTGAATATGCTATAGAGAATAATAAAACAGTAGTTTTCGTCGGATCTGAGACCTCCGACATCGATATTTTTGTGAGAAAAATTCGTAGATCATTTTCTAATTTGTTAATTAGCGGACATCGCGAAGGGTATTTTAACAGTCCTTTAGAGAGGCACAACTATATCAGAAGACTCGTTCAGTTGAATCCAGATATTATTGTAGTGGGCATGGGTACTCCCCTACAGGAGGAGTTTCTTCTCGATTTAAAAAATGAGGGTTGGTTTGGACTGGGAATAACCTGTGGAGGCTTTTTTCATCAAACAGCAAGGAGATTAAATTATTATCCCAAATTTTTTAATCAACTAAATATTCGGTGGGTTTATCGAATTATTGACGAACCAAAGCTTTTTTACCGGTATTTTATAATCTATCCTATTTCGTTGATATACTTTATTTTTGATGTACTAAAATATAAATTCTCGGGCAACAAATAGTCGATATCAGAATGAAAGCGAAAGCTCCTTTTTTGCTTCCTATCCTCACTGTTCTTTTTTTATCTTGTAAACATAATGATGTCGATGTACTTTTTGATTACATTGATCACGTTGATGTGATATTAATTGCCGGCCAATCTAATACCCTGTCTGGT
>CAZRHM010000085.1:0-4223 GCA_964599845.1 uncultured Candidatus Saccharibacteria bacterium | reverse complement strand
CTTTAAGTTATTGATTTCTATCACATCTTGTTCATTACCAGCTTTTAATCTGGATACTATTTTATCTAGTGTTTCACCTTCTACTACCTTAATTAAAATTCCATTTATTTCGGGAATATACAGTGTTGCACCAACTTTTGGATCTTCATCGTAATAACTGAACTGGTCAATATTTGATAATTTCAAACTATCTTTTGTAATTCTATGTTTATCAGCTATAGACTGAAATGTATCTCCTTCTTGAACCTTATATTCGATTATTTCAAAGTTTCTGGTTGTTGCCGCTAGTAATATACTTTGAATATTTCCTCCTTGTTCAAGTATATCTACATTACCTATTGTAGATGATTGGAAAGCTAAAGATTCTTGTGATTTTTGATTTGACAATACTCTTGATGAGAATCCGCTTATCACTATAGCAGCAGATAATATAATAACGGAAAAGTGAATAAAATTTTTATATAAGTTACTTCTTCCCCAAAATAATCTGTATACAATTTTTATTTTGTAGAAATTATATAGTTTGGTCCTAATAAGATTTATTAGGTTAAACAATTTAAAACGCTTTGTTGCGTGTGTATTTTGCTTATTTTTTATTTTTCCTATTTCCATTTAATGCTTAAATTATACCATTTAATAGGTTTTTATTCATTTTTACGTATAATATTATGTTACGTAAATTTGATGCAAGAAAACAAATAGAGGCAGTTATACTGCCTCTATTTTTATATTAAACATTAAAGAGTTTCGTGAAGTGTTGCTAAAAATTCTTCATTATTTTTAGTTTTTCGTAATCTTTCTATTAGCATTTCTGTTGGATTAGAGTTTGTTTCGTTTTTAATTGTGTCTAACATTCTTACTACTCTCCATGTTTGTGCTAATACTTCTGGTTTTAATAGTTTATCTTCATTTCTTGTATACGAAGAAGATACATCTATAGATGGGAAGATTCTTTTTTCTGCTAACCTTCTGTCCATTTTTACCTCCATGTTTCCAGTTCCTTTGAATTCCTCAAAGATTACTTCATCCATTTTACTTCCGGTATCAATAAGTGCTGTTGCAATTATTGTTAAACTACCGCCATTTTCCATATTTCTAGCTGCACCAAAAAACTTCTTTGGAGGATAAATTGCGATTGGATCAAAACCACCCGATAAAGTTCTACCTGAAGGTGGAGCTGTTAAGTTATACGCCCTAGCAAGCCTTGTAATACTATCCATTAGAATTACTACATCTTTACCGTATTCAACTAATCTTTTAGCTCTTTCCACAGCCATTTCTGCAATTTTTGTATGATTTTCTGGTGGTTCATCAAAATTAGCTGCAATCACTTCACCTTTTACAAATCTTTGTAGGTCTGTAACTTCTTCTGGTCTTTCTCCAACTAAAACTACCATTAAGTGTATATCAGGATGATTTTTTGCTATACCATCAGCAATGTCTCTTAAAAGCCATGTTTTACCTGCTTTTGGAGGTGCAACAATCATGCCTCTCTGACCTTTTCCAATTGGTGAAATTAAGTCTATTAGTCTTGTCGAAATAGTATGTTGATCTGATTCCAACTTAATTTGTTCGTCTGGATAAATAGGTGTTAATTTGTTAAATGTTGGCCTTGAAATTGCTAATTCTGGACTAGCATTATTTATTGCCTCAATTTTAAGTAACCCTAAATATCTTTCGCCTTCTTTTGGTGCTCTAGCTTGGCCTGCAATATAGTCACCTTGTCTTAAATTAAACCTTTTTATTTGTGAACTGGAAACATAAACATCGTTTTCGCTTGGTAGCATAGTAGATGTTCTTAATACACCATGAGTATCTTTTACTAGTTCTAAAAAACCTTCAGCAAATATATTGCCACCATTCTTTGTTTGCGCTGCTAAAATTTCAAAGATAAGTTCTTTTTTTTGGAATTCTAGAACGTTTCTAATTCCTAAATCAGCTGCACCTTTTCTTAGATCTGCTAAGGTTTTTGCCTCAAGATCTTTTAAGCTTGTAGACTGCACAATATTATCTTTTCGAATAAAATTATTAGTTGGATTTGCTCTTTGTGTTCTATTTGTGGTTGTTGCTGAAATTTTTGGTGTAGTTGATGTTTCTGAAGTCTCTGCTATCACCCCATTGTTTTTTAAAGTTTCTGTCTTTTTTGCAGTTTTCAAATCTGATTCTGCTTCTTTCTTTATAGACGATTTAGCTGTTGATTTAACTTTTTTAGCCACCGTCTCTTTCTTTATAGCCATAAATTTATTGGTAAATAAAATGTAGAAATAATATATAAATTTAACAAGAAGGTTACTTCATTATATTTAAAAATTTTAAACAGTCAAGAAAATATATTGAAGAAGAATTACTTTCAAATCCTAGAGTCCAGTAAGTTCAATCTAAATAAATTTAGAACTGATGTACGCGAACCAGACTCTGGGACTTAAAAGTAATTTTTAAAAGTTCTAACACTATTATACCCTATAATTTCAAAAAGTCAACACCTATAGTTTACGGAGTAATTATCTTTGTGGGCCTGATAAGCAAGCGGCCTGAACACATCAAATTTAATGAAAGGTACAGTTAAAGTATAGTTAGAGGGCAAAGAGAAGACAATCGTAACATTGTGTACTTGTAGAGGATAACTTGGGGAAACTCTTACTTATTTATTAGCGAAGTTATAATTGTTAAACCACTAAAAAAATTCTTTGTAGTTTTTAACATTTCTTTTAATTTATCCGTAACCTTTACAGTACCGTTAAGGTTTAGCTCTCCTAAAAATAGTTCCGCCTGTTTAACCTTAATCTTTTTAGCTGAGGACACTATTGCCATCGCTACTGCTAAATCTGTATATGGATGATCTTTAATTTTTAAACCTTCTGTTACTTTAACGTAAACGTCGTGTTCAGTTAAGTTCACAATCTTATTGGCAGTTAATATTGCTACAATTAGCTGTAATTTTGACATACTAAGCCCTTCTGCTACTCTTTTTGGATATGGATAAGTTGTTCTAGAAACTAAAGCTTGTATATCCACAATAAATGGCCTGCTTCCTTCAAAAGCTATTGTTTTTATAGAACCGATTAAAGATTCTGTAATAAGATTTTTTGATTCTATATCAAACTTAAAGTCTTCTAAACCCCTAAATGTCATCTTTAACAGCCCAACCTCACTAGTTGAACCGAATCTATTTTTCAATACCTTTAAGAATCTTATTTCAGAATCTTTTTCTCCTTCAATACTAACTACAGTATCCACCAAATGTTCCAATACTTTTGGGCCTGCAATGTTACCATCTTTATTTACATGCCCAATAATTATTAAAATTATTCCTTTAGATTTTGCTAAGTAAACAAGCTTAGATGCTGTATTTTTGACTTGAGTTACACTTCCAGGTAAGCTTCCACTTTGTTCATCGAAGATTGTTTGAATGGAATCTATTATCACAACAGCTGGTTCAACTTTTTTAATAGATTCTTCTATTATCCCAAGTGACGGATTTGATAAGAATTGAATCGAAGAAGCATCGTTACCAAATAGTCTTTTATAACGCCCAGAAACTTGCTCTGCAGATTCCTCCGCAGAAACATATAGTACATTGTTATTTTTTGATAATGCTTCTGCTGTTTGTAAAATCAAAGTTGATTTGCCAATCCCTGGTTCTCCCGAAACAAAGAGCACATGATCATGAACCAACCCATTCCCCAATGCTTTATCAAACTCAACAAATCCAGTTGGTATACGCTTTAAGCTTTTTTCTCCAACATCACTTAACTTTACTATTTCTTTAGAGTGATCGGTTATTTTTTTTATTACTTTCTGATCGATTTCGATACTTTCCTCTTCCACATACGTATTCCATTCAGAACATGCTGGGCACTTTCCAATCCATTTTTTACTTTCGCTACCACAGTTCTGGCAGACGAATTTTGTATGTTTACTCATAGATAAATTTTAATACCTAGTATACCTTTGTTTGCAAGCATGTTAGAAGGAAGAATTACTACTAATTGATTCGGCAACATTATCTACACCAAAGGCATGCCACTCAAATACCAAATCTTCTAGGCTGCTTGACTCTACCCTTATAGTAAACCCTCCTGCCGACTTACTTACAATCGAATATTTTATATTATTCTGCAACCATACTTCACCTATAGGTGTTGCTGTTATTACAGGTTCACTTTTGTATGGAGTAGTAAAGTTAATTGTAACTTCTGTATCTCCAGGTAAGATTCTTGCTC
>CAZRHM010000084.1:0-4224 GCA_964599845.1 uncultured Candidatus Saccharibacteria bacterium | reverse complement strand
TCTCGATGAGGTCAAAAAAGCGAAAATGATGTTCCGAAAGATGGTTCGAGCCGGTCTGGTGCGCTGGAAGAAGAGTCCCGTCGTCCGTGGCGGTTCACCTGGTTTGGGGCGGAGAAACTAACCGACAATGTGGAGGCGCGTGCGATGAAACAGGAATTCTCCCTCCACGATTCAGATCGTTACGCCATCCAGATTGCGATTGATGTGGCTCGTACGCTGATCGCTCGCCCCGGAATCGCACCCGAAAAAGTGATTTCCATAGGGAAAGCCCTCTTGGCGTTGGAGCGCCTGCCGTCTCCCACGGAAAACATCTGGATCGAGTTTGGAGTCTCGTTGCGGCAGGGCGAGAAGGGGAATAGCGAATTGCGCTACCTCCACTTCGGGATCACCGAGGACTTTTTTGAAATCTCCCGAGGCGGTAGCACCTGCAGTCCGCAGGTCGGCAGCGATTCATATTCACTCCCCGGCTACAGGATCGAGCTCGATGGCTACCGCAACGGGGAACTGGACGATTTCTGGTCACTACAAGACGAGGTGCAGGAATTGCTGGGTCTTGGCGCGGAGATTGAAGTGAATGATGAATTTGCTAACCAGTTGCCGACAGCGGACAGCGATCTGGAGGTCTGAACCCAACTCCAAATCAGGGGAATGGGTGATCCGTCATGGATGGTTTCCGAGGATAGCTTTCCTCCTGAAACGCTCGCATTTGATAGGCCGGGAGCAGGACCCGGCACGGCCATTTCGCTATGGGTCGGCCGGCTTCCTCTTCAAACTCTAGAAATTTTTGACGGATGAGCTCCTTTACTCTCGCATCCCGATTCCGGGCAAGAACATCTATCAATTCGTCCAGCATGGTCAGCTCTGGAACGTGCTCTTCATTCACGAGGTCGCGCCCCGCCATTTCGTAGCAATGTTCCACCAGGGATGCGCATGAACAACGAGTCACTACGGCTTCCCCGGGATCGTTCGCGTCGAACTCCTCCACCCCGTGCGCCCCTAAATCGTAATGATGCCACCTGTTCCTGCCCGCCGGAGTGGGTGGGATTTTCTGTTCCACCATGCTGATTTCCGCACACACGCGGTCATGGCCGGATGCATCCCAATCCGGTATCCATCCGATCCAGCTCCTTTCTGTCAGCTTATGGGGGTGTCCGCCAGTTCCTTCGCTGGCCATCGGCGGTCCCATATGAAAAACCTTAACTAAAAGCCCTTGGTCGCTGCTGGCCCGCGTCTCAGCAACTATCATCGCGTGGTACTGTGGATCTCTCGTCCAATAGGCTGCGTATCCGCGCCGTAACGCGGGCCATTCGTTGCTGCCGAATTGCGCGATCATGCAGTCGTGGTCATTGAGCCCGTGAGGCTCCTGCGCCAGCTTTCGATTTCACCCGCTCTTTCTTCGAGCCAAGCGTTTTCACCGCGACGGTTTAGGGTCTTTTGGCTTCGCTTCAGTTCCGACAGGATACGGGGAGCCAGTTCCGGAGCCTCGTCGCATAGTTCGACGGCCAGCTTCCCTTCCGGCCCCAGCCGAGCCATTATCAGGCCGATCCAGGCAAACAACAATGCTCCGATATCGTTGCTCGATCTCCAGGAATTTGCCCACCCAATCGCGAGCATTCGCAGGCGCTCGCCATGGTCTTCAAAAAACCCGTTCGTTTCCCGAGATCGCAAGTGCCGGCGGAGGGTACGCGCCAGCGCGTCGCAGGCGTTGATGCGCGGTTTTTGTTCCGGATCGCGGAGCGCAAACCAGCCGAGCAACTCAATGTCCTCCGGTTCGGCGAAGCTTCCAGCGGAGTTCAACACCTCGCCAAGGACAGAGGCTCGCAGCGCCGGACCAAAAAACGATTCATCCTGCTTCGCGGCCTGCAAGATCTCCCGGAATGCGCAGGAGACTCGGTTTCGGTAGTCCGTCATCTTCGTGAAGCGAATGACGATGGCCGTTCCCATTAAAACCCATGGGTCTTTTTCATTCTCAAGAAGCTCGACCAACAGGGGAGGCAGGCGGCCATTCCAGTTTCGGGCAAGCAGTTCAAGAAGCAGCCAGCGAACCCGGCCATGGTTGTCCGGATTTCGCACCTGCTCCCATAGGAAATCGGGTTGCGGATTATTTCCCGCAGCACAAGCTTCCTCGTGCAGAACAGCCACTTCCTCGTTGCCGAAAGGCTTGTTCGTTTGGGCCTGCTTGTTGAGTGCGGAAAGAGCTCGAACCGGATCGCTTCGATACCTCTCAAGAAGAGATTCAATATCGAAGAAAGAGATCGATCTTGCATGAATGACTGCTCGCGGTGTTTCGTTGGAAAAACGTCTGAGGCCTGTCCTGATCACTTCCCGTTGTTCAGGCTGGGGAAAATTTCCGTAGTCCTCCAACGATTCCGGTCCAATCCCAAGGGAAATAGTCCGTCCGCTCGCTCTATATCCTTCTTGGCGTTTTCTTCTCCGGTAATCCAGTCCGTGGATAAAACCGCCCGTAGTGGGCTCTCCAAGAATCGCATTCATTTTTTCGAAAGAAAATAGTCGCGGGTCTTCTCCATGCCGTCCTTGAGCTGATTCAGGAGGGCCAGCATCTGCTCGACACCGGCCAAATCGGCCTGAAAGGAGAAGCTGGATGGCGATCCCGAATCCAACTCGATCGCTACTGAGGCAATCGGCACCAGATCGCTGATCTCGGTTCTGTCGTCATTCCAGTTCACCCGAGCATCGACCGTCCCCTGACATCCGCTGAAGAGAGGCGTGACGCCGCTCAATCTTCGCCCGTTGAAAAACGCCTTGGCGAGTTCCGCTCGATTATTCTCCAAATGTTTTACGATTTCCACCAAACGCCGCCACCGCTCTTCGTCACCGAAAAAAGCAATCAGTTCTTGCCGGTTGCCTTCGATTTGCCTCGCATCCACCGACTTCTCAATGACCTTCTCCGCGAGAAAATAAAGGATTCGGAAAACTTGAATGACCTGCTTCGGGGGCAGCGGCAGCTTCTCCCCGGCGGCACGCATGGCGGCCGCTCTTTGAGCGTCCGTCGTCGCCTGAATAAACGCTGGCAAGAAAGCCAGGCAACGCAGCGCTGCGGCCACGCCCTTCTCGGAGGTTACCAGCTGAAGGTCCTCCAGCGCTTCCGTGCCTTCTAACTGCGATAGGTCCAATGCCATGGTTGTTCTCGGTTTGCCTTCCTGCCGCCTTCTACGATGGCAGCCGGCTCGGGTTCAAGTCCGGCCCATTGTTCGTTTCTGCATCGACAACGCAATCCTAACATCTGGACGAGTTCTCCGCAAGACGCTCGCGTTCCGCTACTCCGGCAGCCGCAATGCTTCGATGGCGGACTCGCTCAGGCCGAGTTCCTGGGTTTGGGCGCGGACGAAGTCGGCGTAGAAATCGCCCATGCGGAGGTTGAAGGCCGGGTCGATCTCGTTGTGCCACTGTTTGAGCCACGGGAGAAGGTCTTTCAGGCCTGCGAGGAGGGGGGCGAGGCGGTCGGCGCTCCAGCCGTCGGTTTCCTTCCGCGCCTGGTAATAGGCGGCGAGGGCTTGCGCCTGCTGATTGTGGTCCCAGCCGGCCCAGGCGATGACGGGATTCGGATCGGTTTCGCGCTCGGCGCCGGGATAAAGCACCCAGCGTTCCTTTGGGACGTCGAGCTTGCCGCGCAGTTTCCAGTAAGCGGTTTTCTGGAAATCAGCCCCTTTGTATTTCGGAGGCACGGGGATTTCGCCCACTTCCTTTTGCTGGCGCTCCCGAATCAGCTTTTGCAGCTCCGGCTCGGTCAACGTGCCTCCCTCCGTTCGGCGGACTTCCGCTTCGACCTCGTCTTCCGCCCGCTGGAGGTCCCAGGTTCGTTCCCAGAGGCGGCGGTTGCGCAGGCCGCTCGGCTTGTAGCGCTGGGCGGGGAGGTAGGGAACCGATTCCGCTTCCACCAGCTCCCTCACCAGTTTGGCGACGTCGAAATCGTGGCGGCCCCGGTAAACGGACGCCGCCTCCATCCATTGCGGGTCGCTCTGTGCAGCGTCGGCCAGTTGCCGGGTCGTGACCAGCGCCGGAGAGCGGCCTCCGTCAAATTTGGATCGGACCTCCCGCACGCGCTTCAGCGTTTCCGCCAGCCGGTCGGGCGTCGCCTCCTCTCCATTTTTGCCTTCTTCCTTCCGACCCTTTCCTTCCGCCACCATCCGGTCGGCGTCGAAAAAGTAGCTTTCCAGCCGGACGAGCAGCCACTTGCGCAGCGCCTCCTGCTGACGCGATTCC
>CAZRHM010000083.1:0-4280 GCA_964599845.1 uncultured Candidatus Saccharibacteria bacterium | reverse complement strand
CAGCATCACTTAAAAAACCAATTGATTTTTCATTTTTTAAGGAATCAATTACAAAATTAATAACATAGCCATGATTTTGCTCCCTGTAAGATTTAACTTGCTGATTAAAACTTATATCAATATTTAACGACTTAAGTAATTCGGTGTATCTTTCGAGCCAAATACCTTTAAGCTTTGCAAAAACTCTTGTATCTTCAGCAAGTATTATCTCTGTTTCAAAAATTGCACGGATCGCTCTAATATTTATATCTTCAATATTTCCAATGCTTGTAGAAATTAATTTTAATTTCATATAAATTACTTATTGCTAAATTCTAGCATTGTTAGATAATTTCGGGGAATTTTACTTGGTCATTAAGCCAAATAATATAAACAGCTGAGAGTACTAATAAAGTTAACAAGATTACAAATTTTATAACTTCAATTAATGTTTTTTTATTCATTTTCGTTAGTGTTAATTAGCTTAGCTTTTACCACAAGCCTGTTTTTAGCTGTCCATAATGGATCGCATGTGTATAACGTTAAGATTGATTCTTCTGTTGGTGCCAGTATAAATGTATCAATGGGAGTAACTACTTGAATATCAAAAACTTCGTAGTTATATTCTTTACTATTCCAAAAAATCGTAATGTAGTCCCCTTTTTTCACTTTGTCTAAATGAAAAAATGTGTTTGACCCAAAAGTATATAAAAATCTGTGTGCAACTAAAACAGTATTACTACCCTTATCTGGAGTACTTGAATAAGGGATTCTCCAAATACCATTTTCTAAAGCTTTTTCTGTTTCGCCTTCGATTATTTCAGAATTAATGAGAATAGAAGGTATTAATAATGTATTTTGTTCGGGTATTTCTTTTGATTCTAAATAATTTGTTAATTTAAGTGTTTGTTTTAAAAACTCACTATTATAGTTAAATGAACTTAAATTATTTTGAGCCTTAGCTAGTTTGAAACTAATATTTGGAGTGATGGGTAATATTATTAAGTATGCAGCAATTACAAATAATGTAAGAGTAATTGCTGCATTGATTTTTTTTAGTAAGTTATAAACCTTATTATTATTCATCAATCCTTTTTGCTATTAATTTTGATGATTTATTAATAGCAAGTGTACTAAACAATAATACTACACCCAAGGTACTCATATGACTCATATTTATACCAGATTCTTCAAGTTGTGATCCAAAGCTTGTCGAACCTAAAATAAAGTAAGTATTGTTTTGCGAACTTGATGATGAAGCAGAAACTGAACCTAATTCTGTTATTGAGCCACCAGTTAATCTTTTAATTAAATCAAAAATTACACTAGCCGAACCAGCAGTGGTATAAAGTATTTGCTCATTTTCTGTGCCGTTTTCATCTTCTTCAGTTATTTCGTTTTCTTCTGAATCTTCCGGTTCAGTATTAATTAAATTAATGATTTTAAAGTTAACAATTTTGGAGCCAAGCTTATAGTTATATGTCTGGTCTGCATAGGCATCGGCCTTTACAGTATAGTCTACATATTGTAAGGGCAATTTATATTCATAAGTTGTAAAGTGATCGGTAAAGTTATGAGAATTGTTAACACTAAAAATTACTCTTCCTTTAAATGCTGGTGTGATGCCAGCAATAATACGTACTTCTTCAGGTAAATCGTTGTAGTCAAATATATCTCCTTCTTTAATCTCTGTAATAATCTGGCCATTTTTATGATTTGCTAAATAAAGTGTAATTGTTCTTTCTGTATGATCTTCTTCTGGAGTAAAATCAGTAATCCAAGTTGGAGGTTTTGTGCCAGTCACTTCACCTTCGTTTTCTTCTTCATTGCCATCGTCATCATCTTCTTCCTCTTCATTTTTTCCATTGTCATCATTTTTTGGTCCATCAATATCTCCTTTTACATCGATCTCGTTTTTATACGGACCATCTGCTTTATCTGAATAGAACTTAACGTTTAATAGAATTGTTGCAGTTTGCCCAGGCTGTATACTGTTATTGCTTGTAATTAAGTTTATATCATTATTACCATTGAAATTTCTATTAACATTAAAAAAATCACTAGAAACTGATTCAACCTCGTAAGAATTACCTTTAAATGTATTAGTTAAATTAGTTTGTGTTTTTAAGTTATATACTTCGTGTTCACCAAAGTTCTCAATAATATACATGTATTGGATGTAACTCTCTGCCTCTGGGTTTTGTTCTAAGTTAGAAACAGAACTACTAACTTTAATTGATTCTATAAGTTTACTTTCTACTCCTAGTATTGTGTCATCTTTTTTTGAAGTCGAATTTGAGGATCCATCTTTTTTGCTATTGTTTTGGTATTGGTTAATAAGAACAAAGCCAAAAAAGCTAATAAGCACAACCGAAAGAGCTGGAACAATAAATTTAGTCATACAAAGTAGTTAAGATAGTCTATTATGGAGACAAATTAATATAATTGCAAGAATTTTCTGAAAAGAGCCGGGCTACAATGGTTTTGAAAAGGTTCGATAATACCACCGTCAGACAACATCCATTTTGGGGAGTGTTAAACTTTTTTGTAAACAAAAATGGAGGGGAAAAGCTTACCTTGTTCTATTAGTATTTCTTTTTGAAGCTCTAACTTAGTTTTTGTGTTTTCTAAAACTAATTTTTTTTCTTGAGTAAGTATAATGAGTAATCCTTGTGGCTTTAAAATGTTTTTTGCTTTTTTAAAAAATGAATCGTAAATTTTTACATTTTCACCATGATTAGAAACCCTAATCCCGAAAGGCATATTTGTTATTATTTTTGTTACAGATTCACTACTTAATCTTAAAGAAGAAATGTTACTTCTAAAAACACTCACCAATCCTTTTGGAAGTTTTGCTGCTTTTAAATTAACAACTGTTTGATCAATAGCTTTGCCAGAAACATCTGATGCTAATACTCTTTTGGGTTTAAAATATTTCGCAGCAGTAATTGGAATAGTTCCTGCGCCACAAAATGGGTCTAAAATAATATCGTATGAATTTATTTGTGCATTCTGACACATTACAAAAGCTAATGCAGGATTAATACCTGCGGGCGCAGTTTCAATTTTCCATTTTCTTCTGAATAAGTTTCGTTTAGGACCATCTTTTTTTTCTACATATAAAGGCGATTTTAATGATCTAAATACATCAACATCATCAATTTCACTTTCAAAGCGGATAATTTCTTTAGTAGCGTTAAGGATTCTTACTTTTTCACTAAATTTTTCTGCTATTTCACTAAGTACAAATTCTTTTGTTCCGGGAATTATTTCTAACTTATAATTAATCATTTCTTTTGAACTTTATATTCAAAAGAATAACAGATATTGCAATGAATAATCCAATAGAAGAAGAATTTACAAAGTTAAATCCAGCATTTGGTAATCTTCCACTTCCACTTTGTGAAAATATTACTGGGTTTGCAGCCTCGTTATTATTTGAGTTACCAGAACTTGCAGGTTGTAACATAAACGAAATGCTAGCACTTCCTTGTGTAAGCGAACCGTTTAATTGCTCTTCAGAATTTGAATTACCATCCCCACCAGTAGATTCATTCCCTGTGGTTGCTTGTCCTCCTGTTGTGGATGGCAATGGCTCTATAGGTAAAGTATCGGGGTTTTCTTCTTCGTTGTCACCTTCTCCAATTATCTCAACGCTTTCCTCTTCGCTTTGTTCGTTTTCGTTCTCATTTTCTACAGGAGCTATATCTATATTCTCTTCTTCGTCTTCTTGTTCATTATTGTGTTGTTGTTGGACATTATTATCGTTTTCGTTGTTAGTTGGTGAGCCTGGTATAGTGCCGCTAACTTGAACACTATTATTGAATGGTCCAGTATCTTCACCTGGATTAAAACTTACATTTAGTGTTATTACTCCACTTGATCCACTTGCTAAAGTGTTGTTTTCTGATAATAAGTTTGTATTTTCTCTTCCATTAAAATTTATATTTGTATTAAAGTTTTCTGAGTTTAAAGATATTACTGTATAAGCATAAGGAGCTAAGTTTTGAGCAATATTATTTGTTGCTACTATATTTTCTACATTTGTTTGCAATAGATTAGAAATTGTAATTATGTAGGTAACATTAACTAGTCCATTTTCATCTGTAACAATATTAGTTGCGTTAATTGTTACATTTAAATCTTCAGTAACCGAGGTACTAATTATATTTGAATCTTCTTTTGTTAATGTATTAATGACAACAGAAGCTACCAGAACTATACAAGCAGCAATAACACCTATCGATAGTAATAATGGGATTTTTTTCATTGCAATATACTTTGTTACCAGTATATATTAC
>CAZRHM010000082.1:0-4317 GCA_964599845.1 uncultured Candidatus Saccharibacteria bacterium | reverse complement strand
CAAGTCCGGATTACATACTGCTTGAATCACTTTATGGAGGGCAAGAACACCCAGATAGAAATGAATCTGTATCTAAACTGGTAGATGTAATTAATAATACAATTTCAAATGGAGGTAATGTTTACATTCCTGTCTTTGCTGTTCAAAGAACGCAAGAAATTTTACATGATCTAAAAAGATCAAAAGAAGAAGGAAAGTTAGCTAAAGACTTAGCCGTATGGTTAGATAGTCCATTAGCTCAAAAAGTAAGCTATATTTATAGAACTGCTGTAGCAGACGACCCAGAAAATGAATTTTCTTTTGATGGTCTTAGATACACTCAAAATGGTAGACAATCACAAAAAATTGCGAAAAGAAAAGGTCAAGTAATATTAGCAGGTAGCGGAATGGCAGATGGTGGAAGAATTGTTGAACATTTAGTAACAGGTTTGGAAGATCCAAAAAACACTATTTGTTTTGTAGGATTCCAGGCTGAAGGAACTTTAGGTAGAGAACTTACTGAAGGAAACAAAGAAATTCAAATTGGTAAAAACAAAGTTAATGTTAAAGCAAAAATTGTACATTTAACAGGATTCTCTGCCCATGGAGACACATCTGACTATATTGATTGGGTTAAACGATTTGATACAGATAATTTAAAAAAGATTTTTTTAATTCATGCAGAAGCAGATAGAGCAGAGGACTTAAAGAAAATCTTAACAGAAGAAGGAATGGATCAAGGTTATGTTCCTGAGTGGAAAGAAGGTGTAGAACTTTGAATATAAATCTAATAAAAATATAAAAGATATATATTACTGAGATTCCTTCAAAATCAGGAATCTCAGTATCTTAAATCTCTTAAGTGCCCATTGTTTTTATCATATTAGGTTTTTCTAATACACAGAAATATTAATACAGTTAATCTTTCTATAAACTTTTACACTCTAATGTACAGATTAAAATATTTAATTAAGTATAAGTTTTAGTGCTTTCAAGGTCTGGTTGTGTAAATACTAAAGTAATACCAATAAATTATCCGAATAGATTAAAAGCAATACACATATTTTGTATTTTGCAATACAGCATGCTTAGAGATTTATTATTGATTTAAGTTTACTACCCTCTCTTTTTTGTATTAACTTATAATGCTATTATTTAGTTATGAAGATATCTAAAAAAGAAATAAAGCATATTGCAAGTTTAGCAAAATTAAACATCAATACTACTGAAGAAGATAAATACGTAAAAGAATTCAACGATATTTTAGGTTACATTGAACAAATAAATAAAGTTAATACTGATGGTTTAAACGATAGTCATCACCTACAAGAATATGATATTAGTGTTTTAAAAGATGACAAAGTAAGAACGAGTAAAATAAGCAAAGAAAAAATGCTTAAAAACTCATCGAACAATAGGTTAAGAAACGGTTATATTCGAGTAAGCAAAATCATAAATAAATAATTTAATTATTTTTTAAAAATTTCCAAATAATAAACGTTATCTCTATGATTTTGTTTTTCATTGAATTCAACTATAATGTTTTCCTTCTTTTTAACAACCTTAACATTCTTAATTTCTTCTGTTTTAGCTGATGTAGGCTTTTTCATACGCTTTTCGGCTGGAACTCTAATCACTTTTGCACTATATTCATTTAAATTTAAAAGCCTAGTACCATTTTTTATATTAATTCTATTTGTTTTAGCATTAAATTTAGTAGCCAAGATTTTAATAGTATTAGAACTTGAGTCAAAGGAAGCTAGTATGCTCTTGTTATTTATAGGTAAATCTATTAGTTTATCACCTAAACTAGCATAGTAATACATAACCCAATATCTTGGGGTTTTTTGTAAACTTTTAGTTAAAAGGTAATTTAAGGTATAACCCCAGCAAGAATCTGTTTCCCAGCATGCTAGCATTGCATAATCAACTACAGATTTTTCAAACTCAATTAAATATTCTAGCAGTAAGCTCGAGCTCGTATCTTTATTTTGCGGAGTAAATTCATTCACAACAATTTTAACATCAGTATAGCCTCTAGTATCCAACCATTTTCTTACTTTTTTAGCTCTAGAAACTATATTTTTAGCTTCAATTCCTGCCTCTAATTCGTGCCATGTAATAAAATCTGGCATTAGACCATTTTTATTAGCATAATTTAAAAAACTCATAACACTCACCTTTTTATTATCAAAAGTTGCAACACTTGGGCCCGATATTTTAATTTCTGGATCTTCATTTCTAATTATCTGAAATGCACGTTTCCACATTTCATTGAATTGTTTTCTATTTCTTGGGAAAAAAGTTTTATAATCAGGCTCGTTCCAAATGTCCCAGACAATTTCCATACCACTTTCTTTTCTAAGGTTAATCATATCTCTAACTAAATTTTCCCAATTCTTCCAGTTTCCGTTATCTCCTGGATAAACGTTCTTTTCTACCGCTTTGTATCTATAATTCCATTCGTTAAAAAGCAGGATTTCTATATGCTCTATCCCAGCTTCTTTTGCAACATCCACTTGTTTATTATGGTTAAAAGTTAACGAGGGTACTGTTCTAAAAGCTTTTGGTTTTAAATCTATTAATGATTCTTTATTTTCAGTACGATTTAGAGTAGTTAATAAAAAACCAGTGTAGCTGTTGTTTCGATTTTTCAGCTCTGAAAATTTAACTACTTTTGTGTTTACCTTATTAACTGCACTTGAAACAGAAATATCTTTATAATTAGGTATGATTTTTAAAAACAATGCCGATAGTATAATTAATGATATAAAAAGATTGCTTAGGATTATTCTATCTGTTTTATTCATTTTGGTAAGTAATTAGCATATTAAACACAATTAAAGTTGCTAAGTCAAATTTATTTTCTCTAATTTTTTATATACAGGGGTGCCATCGGTAGCAGAACTAGATTGCATTAAATAAACTTCGTTAACAATAAATTCATTAAATTCCATATTGCCTAGGTTTAAGGCAATATTTTTAACTTGTTTACCGGTACTTTTAGTTGCGGTATTCTTTAACTTAGCAAGGGTTATATGGAACTCTTCAGAATAACGTCTTTTCCATCTGATTGTGTCTCTTAACCTTAACTCTTTTAGCATATTATGAAACTCATTTCCTAGATCTGTTAAATCGTTATTTTTTTCAATTTTTGCTAGTAAAAATTTTGGGTTAGTATCTCTTTCAAAACCAAATCTTATATTCTTAATTTTAATACTGAATTTGTTTATATTGTTTTCAAAATTTAAAAATTCATCTTTAACTATTTCAAACGAACTTTCCGAAACATTAGCACCAATAAATTTAACGGTTATGTGTAACTGATCGATTGGGATTGGTTTCAGATTTCTTTTTTGCTTTGCAAATTTACGCATTACATCTCTAAGTTCATCTAAAACATGTTTTGGTGGAAATATTGCTATAAAAAGTCTCACTTTTATTAATTTATTAAACTAATTTGATCAAGATTTTGGCCTTCTGATTCTGAGCCAGATTCTTTGGTTAATTTTATTGAATCTTCGTCTGCTGTATTTATTTGAAGATTATGTTTTTTCCATAACCTTGCGTTTTCAAGCCATTGTGCTGGCCTGCTAAACTCTTCTTCGTCCGATGTATCTGCCAAGATCTTTAAAGATGATCTTAATTTAGAAGATAAATTATCTATATTTGAAAGTGCTACTGCCTCTGGTGTTGATGGTGCTACTGGACTTCCATATTCTAACCTACCATGGTGAGATAAAATTAAATGCTCAATATGAAGTCTTGTATCTTCGTCCAGAATTTTTAGACCGTGTTTATTAAGTATTTGTACTCCTATAACTATATGGCCCAGTAGAGATCCTTTTTTTGTATAGTTAGAGCTAAAACCACCACTCAATTCTTCAGTCTTTCCAGAATCATGCAGTATTATTCCTGCAATTAAAACATCGTAGTTAATTTCGGGGTAAAATTTTTTCAGACTTATTGCAAGGTTTAGCATCTCAAGCACATGTTGCAGTAAACCTGATCTAAATCCATGGTGAACAGAATTTCCCGCAGGCCAGTATTTATATTTTTTATAAAATTCCTCATCTTTAAATATAGTTTTTAGCAATTTTTTTACTGATGAATCTTTTATTTGATCTATATAACCAAACAATTCATCCATCATATCGTCTGCACTGTACGCACTACTCTCAATATATTCTTCCATTTTATCTTCGTTCACTCTTTCTAAAGTCATTATATTTAGCTGAAGTTGGCCTCTAAATTCATCTACTTTTGCAGAAATTTTTACTAAATGGCCAGCTACTAAATCTTTTGTATTTATATTTGAAAGATTATCTGACCAAATTT
>CAZRHM010000081.1:4034-4354 GCA_964599845.1 uncultured Candidatus Saccharibacteria bacterium | reverse complement strand
AATTTTTTAACTTTTCGTTTCTAAAACGAACATTTGTTGTATAAACGGTAACATCGTGACCAGATTCAGCCATTCTTTGCGCCATTGCTAAAATATTTTGCTCAGCTCCTCCTTTAAATGGATAAAACCTTGGAATTATGTAACAAATTTTAATTTTTTTATTCATTGTAGGTAATTTTAGCAAAAAAAGATTTTCAAGGTTGAATATGCACACATCATTCTTTGGGCACTATCAAAAGATAGAGAGCATCTGTTGTATTTTTTAAGGCTATGCTTTTAAACCTAGCAAGATTATACTCCCAGAATCCAGGTGAGGGAGT
>CAZRHM010000081.1:3600-4024 GCA_964599845.1 uncultured Candidatus Saccharibacteria bacterium | reverse complement strand
GTACTTTCAATAATAAATCGGTAGCTTCTTTCATTAGTCTTTTCGTTATATAGTGCTGCATCAAATACAAGAGTAATATTCTGTTGTGCATATGTAAAATTAAACTTATCTCCGTTGCTAAGTTCCGAAAGTTGAGCGTGAGTAGCATTAGCAAGATTTTCTAAAGTATTAGGATTAAAGCTTACATCGTCTGCAGAAGTTAACGGTTCTGCATCTGAGATAGGTCTCATTTCCTCCTCAAATATTGCCATTTATAAAGTTGTTAAAAAATTTAAATATATCGGTAACGTTTGATGGTTCGTTTCGTTGCCCTCTACTTCCTTCTGGGCTTAAGTACGGGGCATCGGTTTCAAAATATATTCCTTTTTTATAAAATTCTGTAATATCAGCAATTTTTTGTTTTCCAAGAATTTTAGAATATAGG
>CAZRHM010000081.1:0-3590 GCA_964599845.1 uncultured Candidatus Saccharibacteria bacterium | reverse complement strand
TCTGATATTACCACCATTTTTAAAAGTTATTATTCCATTAACTCCTAAGCCACAATTTTTATCAAGAATTTTAACAGATGTTTTATAATCTCCTGTGTACGAGTGAAAAATTGCTTTTACATTATTTTTCCCAACTATTTCAATACATTCTTTTTCGGCACCTCGCGAATGAATTGTTAATGCAAGATTATGTTTTTTTGCAAGTTGTATGTGAAGTTCGAATAGTTGTTTTTGTAGCGAGTGCGACTTTGTCGCACTCGCGTTATCTAAATTTTTTGTCCAGTAAAAGTCTAACCCTGTTTCGCCAACTCCAACTATATAATCTCTGTTTTGTGTAATTATTTTGTCTAGCTTCTCGAAGCAATTGTCAAACCAATTATTTTTTACCTCTAGTCCAATAAATAAGCTGTTGTTAGGAATAAAAACCTCTGGGTCTATCCCAATAAAGCTTTTAACCTTGTTATATTTTTTACTAATATTTAAAGATTCAGTAATAGAATCAAAATCTGTACTTACATCCCAAATTTCTAAAGTCGGGTCTTTTTTTATAATAAAATCTAAATCAGCATCAAAAGCACTACTGTTTATATGGCTATGTGAGTCCAATAATTTTGTTGGTTTTTTTAATAATTCGTATAAATTCATAATGAATTATATACAAAAACATCAAAAATCTTTAAATAATGATTAATTAGGCTGTTAAAATTGTTCATATTCTGATAAAATCTCATAGTTTTGAATAAGTAAATATATGGCAAATACTAGTTCTGCAAAAAAAGCAATTAGAGTGAGTGCAAAAAAACACGCACAAAATCTTATTACAAAAAAGAAAATGAAGGAAGCTCGAAAAGCTGTTGTTAAAGCAGTAGCTTCTAACGAAAAAAACAAAGTAGCTGAATTAATATCTGCTGCTTACAAATACATAGATAAAGCTGCAAAAAAAAGAGTTATACATGAAAACACCGCAGCAAGATACAAATCTGCATTGGCAGCAAAAGTAAAAGCTTTGGTTAAATAACACCTGTGTCAAAATCAATAATAAAATTACTTGATTACTCACTAATACCAGCACTAATGCTTGTAGTTGGCAAATTAGTTGGTATTGTAATTTCTTCTTCTATGTTTGGTGCTAATTTAAGTATCAGAGAGTATTCTTCTAATATTTTTAACTTTAAGGCTTTTGTAGATGAGAGCACATTAGAAGGAGTTATTTCTTACTCAGATTTAATTATGTATGGATTTGTCGCAACCGTGTTTACACTCTCTGTTGTAAAAGCTGTTTATTTGCATTCTAGCCATGTAAAGCCGGTACTTGTTGCAAGGCTGGCAAACAAAAATCTTTTAGCATTAATCCAAAATTCTTACGAAATTTATCACTCTGCATTTATTTCGTTAGTATTTTGTTGGATCGGAAATATTATTCTACTTGTAAATGTATTTAAAGGAAACACGTACATTTGGATCGGAATATTTTGTACCATAACAACAATAGCGTTAACATCAATTCTTGTTCAAGATGTGTATAAAGAAATTGAAAACATCAAACGAAGTCCTGGAAAGTACCAGTGGATTTAGGTTTTATGCCCACCCGCTCAGTATTGTAACCTTCACTTTTTGATTTGGATTTTTTAATAATTCAACCAATGCTCTATCTAACCTATTTGCTCCTCTATTTAAATTAAATCCATAGGTTCTTTCACTGTTAAATAAACTTTTTCGAAGAACAAATTCATTTTCGGAATTAAAATTTGGATTAACAGTAAATTTAAATTCAGAAATAATTTCGATGCCATCTGCATTTATTGCAGATATTATTAACCTAGCTTTTTTTGAAAACTTTTTTAATTGATTTAAATCAAAGTCTGATTTTATACCCACAATACAGTCTCCACGTTCTGTTAAATCAGAGCCTTTAGTAAATTCTAATGTTTTAAAATGAGTAGCTTTTATATTTGGATGACCGTAGGCAAAAAAAGTATACGATTGTCTATCGGGGTTTTCTTTACTCATTAGAATTTTTAGGTAAGAATCTTTTTATTATAAATTCTAATGTGTAACTTAGTACAAAAACACTAATTACAGTGAAAATTATTCCACCAACTAATTGAACAGTTTTGCTTGAATCTAGATTGTTCCATATAAAAAAATATAAAATTAGAACAATAATACTCATGCTTGCAACATTTACAACTCTTTTTGCAAAGCTATTTTGCCAATTTAATTCGGCCCTTAAATTCTTATTTGATAGCCTTAATTTAATTAATTCTTTTTCTGGATTCATTTTGTTTATTTTTATTATCTAAAATATGAATTGCATGTAACGGTGAGTAATATACTATTTTAACAGATTTTACTTTTTCACACTTGCTTCTAAATAGTATACTTCTCTATTTCTTTTACTTAATATTTTCTTTCCCCAGCTAGATTGTATATTTTTCTTTTGTTCGGTTGTAAGAATGTAGATATTTGTTACCTTAATCCCATAGCTTGTGAACTTAGGTTTTAGCGAATTTAAGTAATAAAGACTAAGTTTTGGCAGTGACTTTTGTAATCTGTAAGATTCTTCAAATTTATCGTTGTAAGTGAATAACATTTTTAAAACCGAGTTGTTTTTGCTAATTTTGCTAATACTATTAAATAACTCGGGATTAGCCAATGCAACACCTTCAAGTAAGGAACCCCAAGGAAAATTTATTTGAACTTCGTCAAATAAATTTTCAAGCTCATCTGGCAAGTTATACGCGTTAGCTTCTATAAATAATAAATTCTTTAAGCCACCTTTGCTTTCTTTTTTTAAAACCCTTGCCGAAATTTCTGCTAATAAGCTTTTGTTACTATCTATACCAATGTAATAATTATTCGGATTACTTTTTGCAAGTTTATAAATTTGTTTTCCATCTCCACAACCTAAATCGCATATTATTTTTTCAAAATCACTTAGCTCTTTCGGTAATAATGAATCTTCAGTTTTTGTTCCTTTAATTATTCTCATAATTCGTCGATATTTTAACTTTAGTATAGCAATCCATTACTACACTTGAAAAGTTACTAAAATAGGTTATACTTAATTTTTACTTAAATTATGAGCAAATACACAGTCGGAATTATTGGAGAAGGTAGGTTTGGTTCACTACTGTATCAAGTTTTCTCAGGTTATCCAGACGAATTCTTAACAAAAATATACTCACGAAGAGCTACAATCGATAATAAAAAATACTTCGAAATAAAAGAAATTTGTAAGTGTGACTTTATTATTCCATGCGTACCAATATCAATTTTTGAAGAACAAATAAAAAAGATTGCACCATTCATTAGTACTGGCAGTACAGTGGTAGACGTTTGCTCTGTAAAAATTCACCCAGAAAAAATTTTATTAAAATATTTAAATAAGGATACTGACATTTTACTAACACATCCAATGTTTGGACCGGACTCTACAAAAAATGGTGCTTCATTTAATAATCTTAAATTTATATATACCTTAAAAAGAATAAAAAATTCCGAAAAAATAAAAGAATTTTTAAGATTATGGAAATATTTAGGTTGTGAATTAATTCAGTTAAGCGCTGAAGAACACGATAAACAAGCTG
>CAZRHM010000080.1:0-4442 GCA_964599845.1 uncultured Candidatus Saccharibacteria bacterium | reverse complement strand
TATACAAAGCCAGATGTTGTGACAGATTCAAAAATAAGTACAATTGTAAGCGAAGATATTAGAGATTTAGCTGAAAAGTTTTCAAACATTGAAAACGTTTTTGAGTTTAAATCATTTTGGTTTGAGCAACGAGAATTTAAAGCATTAGACAGAGAAAACATTAAAAATGAACCTTTACTTGGAATATGGGTAGATTACCTTGCGCAAGACTGGAACAAAACTATTGGAGTTATTGCCTTTGCACTGCTTTTAATTGGAGTTGTTTCTTCATTAATTGATAAAGCACAAAGACCTAAATACTTAGTTGTTTATTTAGTTGGATTAACTATAGGTTTTTCAATGCTTTTAGGTAAGTCTTCACCGTTAAGTTTTTTGATTTATAACAATGCTTATTCTGAAACACTAGTTGAAATTTTTAGATTACCTTTTACAAAATTTATTTACATAACAATATTTTTTGGAGCAATATTTTTTGCTATAGGATTTGAATTTATTATAAAAATCTTTGAAAAAGTAGATTTGCTTAACCCAATAAAAGAGATATTGTTACCAATTATGGCTCTTACAATATTCTTTTTATTCTTTTTAAAATTCCTACCTATTTTTCAAGGGAAACTCTTTGTAGATTCAGTAAAAAATAAAGTACCTGAAGCATATTTTGAATTGTTTGATTACTTTGAAAACGAAAGTAAAGAAGCACGAATACTTTATTTACCAGTTAATACTTACCTTGGTTGGCAGTACTATGAATGGGGTTACCAAGGTTCTGGGTTTTTATGGTACGGTATAGAACAACCAATAATTGACAGAGCATTTGACGTGTGGAGCAAGCAAAATGAACAGGCATATTTAGAAATTAATAATGCGATATATACAAAAAACTCTGCTCTATTGCGATCAGTTTTACAAAAATATGGAATTAGTCACGTAATTCTTGATAAATATGTTATTGATCCAAGAGGTGAAGAAGCATCGCTTTATTTTGAAGAAGCAGAATCTTTAATTAATAGCTTAGATATAGAAAAAAATTTCGAATCCGACAAACTTTCTGTTTACAAATTAAACGATCCAAAACGTACCCTGTTAACAAGTACGATACAGCTTGTTCAACCAAAGCTAAATTGGGAATATGTAGACTACATTTATTTAACTAGTGGTGATTATGTAAACACTGTAGCAGAAACAAGCAAACACTTTCCATACCAAGGTATTGAAGAGCGAAATAGTTTTGTTAGTTTAAGTAAAATTAATAACAAACAATATTTAAATACAAAAAATTTAAGTAAGAATTTAAAAACATTAAAAGTTCCTGCATTTAAGGTAAATAATAAATTTATATTTACCGCAGAATTTTCTAATAAAACACTAACACTATGTCAACTGCAACCTGAAATTTTAATTAATAGCGAAAGTTTAGATACATTTAATAATTGTAAACGTTACACAGTTAATGAAAATAAAATTACACTAGATGGAAGAAAATATTCTACAAAAGATTTAACAAAATTAAGATACTTTGAAGTTGACAATGAAAATTTAATTGTTGGATTTGATAAAAAAATACGAACTTTGACTGCTATAGATTATAGTGAATACAGCCTCGAAAATTTAAACGCCAATACTTTAAGTATAGAAATACCAGACATAAGTGAAGGATTTTTGGATAATGTAAGTTTTCAACTATGTCCTGGATCAAATGCAGAAATAACTGATAATAATACTAAAGTAAAGTTTGAAACTATAAACGGTGCAAATTGTGCATATATAGAAATACCCGAGCTTCTTTTAAATATGGATTTTATTGCCTATGTAGATTATAAAAAGTTTTCAGGGAGATCTATTCAGTTGGATACCATAAATAGAACTGAGAATATAATAAGTTCAAGTAACTTGTTAAGTAGATTGGTGTATATCAGAAACAGTGGAGAAAAAACAGGATATATTTCTTATTTTAACAGTATAAATCGATTTGAAGAAGAGGCTATAAATACTATTCATTTACTTGATTACGCACTAATAAACGCTGAGTTTTATAACAGTATTTTTCTGAAAAATACTACCGTAAATAATATAGATGCAAGTAAAAAAGTTAATGCGGAAGTAAATACAAAAAAAATAAAAGACACCTTATATGAATTTGAAATTAAAGATCTTAAAGAAGAATCTTACTTAATATTTAATGAGTCTTATGACTCTGGTTGGGAATTATTTTATTTTGAAAAAAAACCAAATATATTAGATTTTGCAACACTATTTTTAAAAGGAGTAACGCAAGAAAAGCATGCAATAGCCAATAACTGGGCAAACTCGTGGAATATAAATAAAGGTGGATATTATGTTGCATGGTATGTGCCTCAAAATTTTGAAGCAATAACAGTATTCATTTTATTTGTATTTTTATATACAATAAGCGCTCGATTATTATTAAGTTATTATACCCAAAATGGCAAAGGCAGCTAAATTTGTATACAATAGTCAATTTTTAACCTACATTATCGCGGGTGGTTTAACATATATACTTGATTTTTCAGTATTTAATACTCTAATTTTATTACAAGTAAACTACATTGCGGCAGAAGTAATAAAAACTCCAGTAATTATTACTTTTAACTACTTCGCACACAGAGTTTTTACATTTAAATCAAAATCAAAAAAGCTGAGCGAATTAAGTAAGTACATTATAAACGTAGGTTTTCTATTTATATATTCAGTGACTTTGCTTTTTGTACTTGTAGATATATTTGGTATTAATGAACTTTATGCAAAACTTTTACAGTTAGCAACAATACCTGTTATAAACTTTTTTAATCTAAGAAGATTTGTTTTCAAACAGTAAATTTAGGTATCTTACAGCTAGTTTGTCGAAAGTCCTCGCTTCACCTAATGCTTTTGAATATGCAGTTAGTTCAGACTTGTAAACGCTTCCCTCTTTATATATTTGAATAAGCTTTTGTAGACTGTCTAATTCCAGTTTAAAAACAAGTTGGTCGGGATGTGTTAGGTGCTTTCCAAAGAGCTTTTTAGCATCGTTTGTTTTTAGATAACCTATAATATTTTCTGAAATTGCAAAGGGTACCTCATAAACTAATGCCCAGGACAATGGACCACTTGAGGACATTAAAACTCGGTATGGGAATAAAAGTAAATCTGCAACCTTGTAATACCTTTCTATATCTTCATCTAGTATAAAGCCTGTAAGTAATATGTTTGTATTATTGTCTATAGTTGCCTTTATTTTTTTATAAAACCTCTCATAATGCTTTTTATGTTTAAGGGTAGCGCTTGGACCACCCGCAACAATTAACTTTAAGTATCGTTTATTATTTTGCTTTGTTATACGATTAACTGTGTTGACTAACCAGTCCGTTCCTTTATACCAAGTTACATAGCCAAAAACTACAATTACAAAATCACCTTTATTGTAACCAAGCTCTTTTTTAAGTTCATCTTTTGACTTATTTATTCTTGGTTTAAACTTTATTATTCCATGTGGTATAACACTTATCTTTTTCCCATTTGCGCCTATTTTTAAAAGTCGGTTTTTCAGTATTTGCTCAAAAACAATTATGTTTTTGGAGCAAAGTAACATTAATCGATAATAAATTTTTATTAATGCAGAAAATGCGGTAATTAGTATTTTATTATTAATACCTAAGTGATCTTTTAGATTATGTAAATTAAGAATTACTTGATGTACAACAATATTGGGCTGGTATCGTAAAATTCTAAGAATAAAAAGACATGGTATTAAAAAACTTGTAGCTATAAAATCACCATAGGCGGAGAATTCAAATTGTATTAAAATTGGTGTTTTTTTTGTGTACCTTAATATTTCTTTTAAAATTCTAAACCATACCAAAACCTTCCCTCTTTCCCAGATTCTTTTATATGTTATTCGTCCAATTTTCTGTACAACTGGAAAACGAATATCTTTTTCACAAAGTACAGTAATTTCTAAATTTGGATCAACTAACATCATTCCTTCTATAGTGTTAGCTGTATTGTAAGACATACCTCCGCCACTACTACCAAACTCTGTATTGCGTGGTGTGAAAGGAGAAATAATTAACAGTTTTTTGTTTTCTTTCATTGTTATTCTTATAGGACTCAAACAATATACTATCATAAACCTTAATTTGAACATATCTGTTCATAAAGTAATGTTAATTTCACGAATAAGTAATATAATTGAAGTACTGATTTTGGACATAAATGACTTTAAACATAATTATCCCTGCATACAATGAGGAAAAGCGAATTGACTTTACTTTAAATAAGCTTAATGAATTTTTAGCTGTTGAATCTTCTTCTTTAAGGGAATTAGGGATTGGAGATGTTATCTGTTATGTTGTAAATGATGGTTCGAGCGATTCTACCTTGCAAATTCTCAAAGATTTAAAAAAGAATGCGAGCTTTAATTTAAGAATTTTGAATTATGACAA
>CAZRHM010000079.1:0-4538 GCA_964599845.1 uncultured Candidatus Saccharibacteria bacterium | reverse complement strand
CTTTTTAATTCAAGGTAAACAGCTTACAAGATCTGGTGAATTTATAGCTACGGGAGTGCTTAGAATTCAAAGCAGACCTTCTAATGTAGAGGTATTTATTAATTCAGAACCTTATTCTAAAAATGGTAATTTAGTACAAAGTGTTCCATTAGGAACAATAAAATTAGAACTTAAAAAAGATGGTTATACCACCTGGACAAAAAATGTAACTGTAGAGCCAGGAATAGTTAAAGATGTATTTGCTCAATTATACTCAAAAGAAATAGTATCCACGGTTCTAACTGAATTACCAATAAATCAAATAGTCTATAGTATTGATTCAAGTTATGCTTTTTTTACCGTTTTAGATTCTAAAAGCGAAAATCAAAATGGAATATGGAGCATAAAATTATCTAATGGCTTTTTAGATTTTGGTAGTAGTGAAGAACCAAAAAAGCTTGAGGGTTTAACAGAGAGTTTAATTGCAGAAATGCGGGATAACCCTTACCAGCTAATTCTATCCGATGATAGATCTAGAATAGCAATTGATTTACCTAGTTTACAAAGTCTATATATATTAAGCACTAGTAATAATACGCCAATTTTAAATATTAAAGATTTAATAAGTTTTTACCCAGAAAAGTTCTTTTGGCTAAGCGGTTCAGGATCATTTATTGTACAACAAGAAAATTTATTAGCAGAATACAGACTTCAAAATCAAAACCGAAACCTTATATATTTTAATGTACAAAAACCACCAATATTTTGTAAAAGTGGTAACTCACTATACGTTATAGACGAAACTAACAATAAACTATTAAAGTTTAACAATGGAAGTTCTAAAGAAGTGGTTGTAGATTCGAGAGTTGTAAAAATAAACAACTCAACAAATTTACATTGTGCTGAAAATAATGATGATGTTTTAGTAATAGAAAATCCTAACTACATTACATATTTTAATGTTGCCAGACAACTATATTCGCTAATTTCCCAAAATGCTGTAATAAAGAATGTTTCGCCAAATGGCCTAACAGTAATTTTTACCGAAGAGAATAATAAATTCACATTTAATATTGAAGAAAAATTAAAAGATAACGATTTAGATGTATCATTAAATCGTTTTAGTATAGAACCTAATGAATTTACAACATTAGCTAACAATAATATTATTACAATAGAAAAATTAGAAAAAAACTTATCTAATATATACATTAGTGATAAAGATGGTAAAAATAAACATTTACTTTTAAAAAAACTTGAAGTAGACCCATCGTCCATAAGGCTTTCTTCAAATAATTCAGAACTCTACATTGTTGCAGGAGCAAACAAAAATCTACAAAAAATAACTCTTGATTAAAAAAAATATTATAAATATAAATTGTATAATTAATATTATTTAAACGCTTAACTTTGAATATTCTGCTTTGACATTTAATTATTGATCTTTATAATTTATATAAGTTATAAAATTAAATTATGCAAGTTACTAAAAACAAACCAATTATTAGTGTAACAACATCTGAAAATACTATTATAAGTTTTGTAGCAAAAGTTTATGCATGGATGACATTAGGTTTAGCTGTGACTGCGTTTTTTGCTTTTATACTTTCCTTACAATTCACATATAACCCACAAATAATATCAGTAGTATCATTATTGATTTTGCCAGTTTTTATTATTGAACTATTATTAGTAGTATTAATAGGAACTAGGGCTTCGAAAATGTCTCCATTATTAGCTGGAGGTATGTTTTTATTTTACTCTGCTTTAAATGGAATATTTTTTAGTTTCATATTAGCTTCATACTCAACAGAAATAGTAGCAATAACATTCTTTGCAACAACTATAACATTTTTAATTATGAGTATTTATGGATATGTAACTAATCAAGATCTTACTAAATTTAGAAACATTGCAATAATGTCATTGATTGGGATTATTATTGCAAGTATTATTAATATTTTTATAAAATCAGATTTTTTGTATTGGATAGTAACTTATATTGGGTTAATAGTATTTGTTGTGTTAATTGCATACGATACAAAAAAGCTTAAAGCTATGGCTACTGAAGCAGAAATTAACAATATAAATTCAACTTCGTATGCTGTTAATGGTGCTTTATCTTTGTACCTGGACTTTATTAATTTATTCTTAATAATTTTAAGAATTTTAGGAGGCAGAAGATAAATAAGAATTTTCACTTTTGCTTCACTTAAAATTTGATACCATTTTTTATAATATTTAGTAGTTATAAATACTTGTATGAAAAACATGTCTAGAAGAAATTTTGCATTATTATTAATTACAATTAATGTATTTGTGGCCGGGTGTTTTGGATTAATGGCTGGAGTTTTTACTAGTGTTGTTATTAAAGATGCTAAAAATGGTTTAGGTGAAATTTTACAAAATGATGTAAGGGTTATAAATGAAGAATCTGCAGTTATAGATGTATCGAAAAATGCAAGTGACTCGGTTGTTAGCATTGTTATTACACAAGATGTGCCATTATACGAAGATTATAATTTTGAAGATCTTTTTCTTAATAGAAGAAGAAGGCAAATAGGAACAGAAGAAAGACAGGTTGGTGCAGGTACAGGTTTTGTTGTAACAGAAGATGGTTTAATTGTAACCAATAGACATGTTGTAGACCAAGAAGACGTTTCGTATACAGTTATTTTTAATAACGATACTAGGTTAGAAGCAGAAGTATTAGCAAAAGATACATTGTTTGACCTTGCATTTATTAAGGTAAAAAGCTCTGAAAAATTAAAAGTACTAGAACTTTCTGACTCAGAAAATTTAAAGGTTGGACAAACTGTTATTGCAATAGGAAACGCTCTAGGGGAGTTTAGTAATAGTGTAAGTTTAGGAATTGTTTCAGGTTTGGGGCGAAATATTGTTGCAGGTAACGGACAAAATGCAGAACGATTAACAGACGTTATCCAAACAGACGCGAGTATTAATTTAGGAAATTCTGGTGGGCCATTGTTAGATATAGAGGGTAGAGTAGTAGGTGTTAATGTAGCAGTTGCAGGAGATGCAGAAAATATTGGATTTGCAATTCCTGTAAATTATGTAAAAGATTTGCTAAAACGGCTTAACGACACCGGAAACATTGAAAGACCTCTACTAGGCGTTAGATATACAATGGTAGATGAAGATATTAAAGAAAGTAAAAGGTTAGATTACGATTATGGTGCATTATTAATCAGTGAGTCCGTAAGAGAATCTGCTGTGCAAAAAGATAGTCCTGCAGATAAAGCTGGATTACGAGATGGAGATATTATATTGGAAGTTGATGGGACTAAAGTAGATTCCGAAAATCCACTGTTTGATTTAGTACAAAAAAAGAGTAAAGGCGACAAAGTTATACTTAAAGTTGCCCGAGGTGATAACGAGTTTGAAGTAGAAGTTAAGTTGTAATAGCAAAGGCTATTATAAAAGCTTCAAAACCTGATTTAAAATTAGACTGATACAATAAGAACTGGCCTACGTATAACTTTTGTGATTCGATTTATTCACCTTTGCTTTTTTAAGTCCAAAAGCATTACTACCTTTCAAAAAAAACATAGCCGGTAAATTCAAATATTGAGGGTATTGAATTATAATCTATGTAATTTAATGTTTACTTATTAACCTTGTCCCATATATCTTTAACCTTTTGTACCATTTCATTTTCTTCTTCATTGCCAACAATGCCAATATTAACTCTAGACCAATCATAAACTTCTTTTGCAGACTCTAAAACATCTTCAAATTTTATTTCTTTTACATAGTCTAAATATTCCGAAACCTTCATGCCTTTACCATGTTCATCTATTTCATCTTCGTACGAGGCAATCCAATTAATTCCATTAGCAGGATCATCTAAAATCATTAACTGTGTATCTAAAGTCTTTTTTTGTTTAGCTTTAAAGACCTCGTCATTTATATTTCTTTCTTTAATCTGGTTAATTCCGTTATAAATTTCTGTAATTACAGTTTCTAAGTGCTCTTTATTAAATGAAGTATCTATACCTAAAAAGTCTCTTGCGTACATATCGTAATTCCATGCTGAAACTCCATATACAATACCTAACTCTTGCCTTAGCTTTTTCCATAATACCGATTGAAAATAAGAAGATGATGCTGTGATTGCCTTAACAAAACTCATTCTGTAACGTTTGTTTGCATCCACAAATTTAAATTCATAGTCTGGGAATGTGAATGTTAAGTAGTATTTATCTAGATCTAACTTCTTTTTTGCATCAATTCTAAATCCAGAATAGTTTGGGTATTTCTTTTTAAATTCTCTTTCTGGTTTTGGTGTTTTTTTAATGGCTTTAGTTGGTTCTACAAAATATTTTTTTAAAAGTTCTTTTGCTTTTTCCAAATTAAAATTTCCTAAAATGTATATTTCTATGTTTTCAGGTACATAATGTTTTTCCCAAAAGTTTATTAAATCTTCTGGATTCAATTTTTTTAACAGTTCTTTTGTACCAATTACTTCGTACGAATATGGAGTGGATGATGTAGTAAATCGATTTTCCTTAATATTTCTAATTATTTTATAGTCTATC
>CAZRHM010000078.1:0-4542 GCA_964599845.1 uncultured Candidatus Saccharibacteria bacterium | reverse complement strand
AGAGACTATTCTTCCTTTGTGGAACATTTATTCTTACTTGGTTACCTATGCAAATATTCATAACTGGAAGCCAAATAAAAAACTTGCATACAATGAGCGAAATGTAACAAGCGATGAGCATCCATGGGATCATATTCCATTTGACGATATAGAAAATAATTCAGATGCATGGATTCTTTTAAAATTACAAAGGACAATCGAGGAAGTTACTAAGAATCTTGATACATACATGATTCCAAAAGCAACTTCAGCCTTAAAAGACTTTGTTAATGAAATCTCTAAATGGTACATAAGAATAAATAGAGATAGATTTGGTAGTGGTGATATTAGAGCAATAGAAACCCTATACTACGTAATTGTAGAAACACTAAAACTACTTGCTCCATTTACGCCGTTTGTTACAGAAGAAATTTATAGAAATTTAGTAGTCGAATATATGGAAGATCAGAAAGAATCGATTCATTTGACTGATTATCCATTAGCAGACGTAAGATTTATAGAAGAATATTCAAAAATTGATATTGAAATGGAATTTGTAAGAAGAATTTGTGAGCTTGGACATGCATTAAGAGTAGAAAACAAGCAAAAAGTAAGACAACCTCTTTCAGAAATCCAAGTAGAATCAGGCAATAAAGATGTCCCTGAAATCGCTCAATGGATGAAAGTAATGATAAAAAATGAACTTAATGTAAAAAATGTAACAGAAAAAATTGCAATTGAAGATTCCGAAAACCTGGTTGTAACAAATGATGCGGGTTTACTATTAAAAATAGGATTAAATATTGAATTAACAGAAGAATTAAAAAATGAAGGATTACTGCGAGAAATGATAAGAGGAATTCAGGCTGCTCGAAAAAAAGCCAACCTAAACATGGGAGATAAGATTAACCTTTACTACTCTAACAGTACTGAAGATGCTTTAGTTAATGTATTTAAAAATCTTGAAACTGAATTGAAAGCATCTGTTAATGCTGTGAGTATGGAGCAAAAAGTTTTGGAAAACCCAACAAAACTGAAAGTAAACGAATTCGACCTTGAAATTGAGTTCGAAGTAGCTTAGTAATTTATTATACAAAGTTTGTAGAGCTTATAATCTAGAATTTGTTATAACTGAGTCTAGATTGAGATTGATCGTCTCGACATAAGGATTTCACAATGTACGGCGCATCTAATTATGCCTCAAACTGAGCTTGGAGAAGACTAATTAGGTGTTTACCAAAACAATAACATTTACTGAAAAAATGCGTTTGGCTTTGCAACAGTTTAAAAATCTTTTAAGTGCAGTAAACAAGTCGCAATTTATTCAGTGCAGTTATATTTATACAACAATCAAAAATCTCCTTGAACACATTGGTTTCTTATGTAGTATACTTAAAGGAATAAATATATATTATGATTTTTGCAGTATCAAACCAAAAAGGAGGCGTCGGAAAAACAACAACAGTATTAAACATCGGTGTATTTTTAGCAAACAAAGGCAAAAATGTTTTACTTGTCGATATTGATCCGCAAGCAAACCTAACATCTGGACTAGGAGTTCGAAAACAAGGTGAAGACGATGAAGATTTTAAAAGTGTTTACGATGTACTAATAAATAACGAAGATCCCGAAAATGTAATACTTTCAACTCGAATAAAGAATCTTGATATTCTCCCTTCTAGTATAGAACTAGCAGGTGCAGAAGTAGAAATGGTTAATACAATGTCCCGTGAAGCTGTATTAAAAAAAGCACTAGATAAAATAAAAGATAATTATGACTACATAGTTATAGATTGTCCACCATCACTTGGGTTACTTACAATAAATGGACAAGTAGCAGCAACCCACATATTAATACCTGTACAAGCTGAATACTATGCACTCGAGGGACTTGGTCAACTAATGAACACAATTAAACTAGTAAAACGTAACCTAAATTCAAAATTAGACATAGGTGGAGTAATGCTTACAATGTTCGATAGCAGAACAAACCTAAGCAAGGATATAGCAGCTGAACTAAAAAATTTCTTTGGAGAAAAACTATTCGATACAATAGTACCTAGAAACATTAAACTATCTGAAGCACCCTCTCATGGGTTATCAATTCAAGAATATGAGCCTGGATCAACAGGTGCACTAGCTTATAGCAGACTAACCGACGAAATTCTTAAAAGATTTAAGTCCGAAAAAAAGCCAATGCAAAGACCAAAAATATAAATTGCATTGAACTTAATTAATAAATATGCAAATATAGATTTATTAATTTAACTAAACCATGGCCAAAAGACCCGCTTTAGGAAAAGGATTATCAGCTTTAATAACAAGTAATCCAAATGCAGCAGTAGAAACCGAAGAATCGAGCGGATTTATACCAAAACTACCTGTAGGCCTTATAGAAGCTAATCCGTACCAACCGAGGATAGAATTGAATCCAGAAAAACTTGTAGAACTTGCGGATTCCATTAGAGAACATGGGGTAATAGAGCCAATTTTAGTAACAAAAAAAGCAGACAACAAATACGAGTTAATTGCTGGTGAAAGAAGATGGAGAGCTGCACAACTTGCAGGTTTAGAAACAGTACCTGTTGTAATAAAGGAGGCAACTCCACAAGATATGCTGGAGCTAGCTGTAATTGAAAATATTCAAAGAGAAGATCTGAATGCATTCGAAGAAGCAATGGCATTTGAACAGTTAAGCCAGTCATTTAAACTTACACACGATCAAATATCAAAACGAATTGGATTGAGCAGATCAGCAATTGCTAATAAAATAAGACTACTCTCCTTACCGGAAGAAATCAAAAAAGGACTATTAGAAGAAAAAATAACAGAAGGTCACGCAAGAGCATTACTCGGTCTAAAAGATAAAAATACAATGATTGCAACATATAAAATTATTCTACGAGATCATTTATCTGTTAGAGCTGTAGAAGAACTGGTTAGGAGATTAAACAAAGGACAAATGAAATTCAAAAAACGAACAGACAGAATAATTGACGATAGAACTTTAGAAATTGAAAAAGAATTACGAAATAAATTTGGCAAACAAGTACTATTCACCAGATCAAAACGAGGTGGAAAAGTAGTGATTCCATTCAAAAACGAAGATGAAATGGAAGGTTTAATTAAGTTATTGTTGTAATGAATTTTGGTACTTCTATTTGAAAACTGATCTATATTGAGACAAATTAAAAGCCACAACACCTTCAGTATCATATTTTTCAGAGACTAATATCCATTCACATATATCGACCAGAGTGTAAGGAGAAATCATCTCAATTAGTACATACATTATCCAACTCATAGGAATCGACATTCTTAGTCCGTTTTTTTCAATCTCATAGAAGCTTTCTTCTATTCCGTATTGATAAATACTATATTTGTAAGTGGTTGCAGTTTTCAGCTTATTAATTACTTTTAAATTATCAGTTTTTTTAACTTCACTTTGACTCACGTCCCAATTACTTTCTTCAAAAATTGTTTTTATTTCATCCAAGTTTACGGTGGTAGTTAGGATGGTTTCCCCACTAATTAATGACATCACGTTAGTATTGCTACAATCAAAAATAGAAAAGGGTGCAACATTTTTCATGTATAAACCATCTAGATTATACTCAAAGGTATCGTAACTAGAGAAACTTAAAGTATTGTTCCATTTAGAAGGATGCTCAATATTAAAAATCTTAATTTGATTAGAATTTAGAGCTGGATACTTATTCTTAAGAGTATTTATATTCACTGCAGATATGTGGAGATATTTACCTATAGTTTTTGAACCATATCCTTTGCGTCTAGCTCTATTTATAACACTATTTAAAGATACAAAATTGGTAGAAATAGGAATATTGATATCTAAAATTGTTATGCTTTCAGTAATATCGTTTGGATGCTGAACCTTTATTGTTCTAAAATCACGCGCATGCTGTGTGGGGAATATATTTTTAAACTGATGACCTATTTTATAGTTTGGATCTTTTTTTTTCTTATATGTTTCAGTATATATATTTAATATCTTCTCTCCTTTTTTCTTAATTTCGTGAATAATAGTCTTTTTATGCGGTGATACCTCTATAACATCTCCAACTCTTAAACAATTAGTTATGTCACAAAGTAAGGCATACTTACCTTTGGAACTGATTGACCTTGCATTTTTTAATGGGCCAACTATATCTGACGAAATATTAACTGATAGTAATCTCTTGTTGGGTTCGGTCATAATTCTTATAAATGGTCTATCAAAATCTAGTATGCGCCATGCAATGCCATCTGTTATATTTCTTACCATCCTATCTATATGCAGGTTAACCTGCAAACTAAACTCATCCTTACTCCTTTTAGCCATCTTAATATCATCTTCTATGGATATTAAAAAATTTACTAAAAGCTCTTGTAACCTATATAGTCCATAAGGATCATATACTTTTGCTTTATCTCGCGTAAGTTTTAAAATCTTTTTTAAAACTTCTGCTGCTTCAGAATAGTATTTAGATGAAATAACTGGTGTTAACTTTTTATAGAATTCTAAATCATGCATCATTATTTAAGAATTTTATAAATATAAAA
>CAZRHM010000077.1:358-4700 GCA_964599845.1 uncultured Candidatus Saccharibacteria bacterium | reverse complement strand
AATAATTTTTTAAGATTTAACCATGAATTATACTATAAAATATTGTCTAAAAAGCCAATACATTAAGAAAAAATAATTCTTACAGCAGAGATAATACATACTAAAGCTAAAATTACTTTAACAAATAGATTTCCTTTTAATACAGCCATTTTTGCACCAAAATATCCTCCAATAAACATGCCAATTGTTAAAGGTATTCCAATCTCGAAATTGACAATCCCTGCATTAATAAAGACAATTAATGATATTAATGAGCTAAATAACCAAGGAACAAAATTTGAAGCAACTGCTTTTATAATGCTAAATCCAAAAAAGTATATTAGGCAAGTGTAAATTAAAGGGCCAGTACCTGGACCAAAAAAACTACCGAAAGCTAAAAGTAGAAAGTATATAATTGTACCAATTATTTTTCGTATAATGGTTGTTTCTGCCTCATTTAGGCCAAAATTTTTGTTAATAAGTACAAGGGGTGCCAATATTATTATCGCAATGCTAGTAAAGATCCTTATAAATTCTAGACCAGAATTTACAAGCAGATTTGAACCTATAAACCCTGCAATTATTGATAGTGGAATAAAGATTTTTTGTTCCTTCCATCTAATCTTTTTTTCTTTGTAATACTTTACTAATGCCCCTATACTTAATCCAATCCCACCTAGTTTATTAGTCCCTAATGAAACTTTTGCATTTAATCCACTTAAAATTAGTAGTGGTGTACTAACTAATCCACCACCGCCTGCAATGGAACCAACAAATCCAGAAACTAGTCCAATTAGTAGGCCTGTTGTTAGTGTTGACATTTATTTAGTAATTCAATGTATGTTACTAAAAATGATGATGAAAAAGAAGTAGGATAATACTCAACTTTTGCTTGTTTAAGTTATAATCTGCGATATTATATTTTTCTATGTCTGAAGGTGTTTATTATGAATTAAAAAAAATTGTAGATTTAAAGGAGAACCCTATAACACTAAATAGGCAACAAACCAATTGTCATTCTTTAGTTTATAATTTGGCTTATATTCTTACAGGTGGAAAAGATAATTCGTTAGAACCCCCTATAGTAGATAACTCCATAATAGTAAAGTTAAAAGATTTATTTGCAGGATGGTCATATATGCAGATCAATGTTGATCAAATTTCTGTGCTTTTAATACTGGAGAATATCTAATTACTTTGCATTGGTGGTATTATAGAACAAATTTATTAAATAATACCCAGTGCAAATGTTATACACATTCTGCAGTTGTGTTAGAAACCTTTAGCAACGATATAATTATTTGTGCTCAAACAGAGGCCCATACAAATAATCTACCCGAATATAGTGATGGAGTACAAATCTGTACATTAAAAAATTTATTAGAATATAATAAGAGTAATAATCTTATTGTCTTAATATGGAAATTACCTATGAAGAATTAAGAATGAAGTTAATTTATTATATAAAAGCGAGTGAACGGAATCGAACCGTCATCCTCTGCTTGGAAGGCAGGCATAATAACCGTTATACTACACTCGCATTTTAAATTTACTCCAATTGTCTATTTAATACTAATACCCAGGTAAGTTTTACTCGATACTGCCATAATTATAAATTATGATTATGATTTTAGCAATTACAGTACCTATATAATTTCTTTTTGTTTTAACTCGTTTGTAGTGTATTTTAAACTTTTACCAGCAATTTTATTGGCCATAACTACCGCATTTTTGTAATCATTTTCTTTAGTTATATAGTAAGCAAATACAGCTGAAAACACATCTCCTGCACCAGTTGAGTCCTTTATTTCGCTAATTTTTAAAGGTTTGGTTGGTACTGTTACAGATTTCCCATTATCAAAATATGTAGCTCCTTTTTCTTCTTTGGTAATAATTACTTTTAGATTTAGTAATTTGCTCCATTTTTCGGCCAAATTTATAATATTTGGATAGTCTTGATCCGATAATATTGCATAATCAAATAATCTTAATAGATCTTTATCTTCAGTAAATTCTCTAAATATTACTTTGTTCGATTCGTCAAAGTTTCTAAAATAACCTTGAGGTAAACAAATTTTAACAGCATTAGAATCTTTTAATAAGATTTCTAACCAATATATAGAAGTTGAGGGGAGTAGAGGTGCGAAAATAATTAAATCACTATTTTCTGCTACTTTTTTTAACTTTACTATATCAATATTAAAATCAGCAGTTCTTCTATTTAAAGCAAATTGTGTTCGTTTACCATTTTTATTTATGTTTTTGTATATGAGCGTTTTATTTACGTTTGGACTTTTTGGTAATAGATTTAGACCATTAGCAAATTTTATAAAATCAGTCCCATAATTTGAAGTAATTGTAATTTCGGATTTGTTAAATTTAGATAAAATCAAATTCATAAAAATTGCTGGGCCACCAAAAGATTCATATTCCAAACCTTCAATATTATTTTGGTCGATGCAAACATCTCCAATTATCAAAATTTTCATATTTTAGCTTGGTTTATAAATTATAGTTCTCTGTTTAGAAGATAATCATTCACTCCTATTAAAAACTGCAACCCTTCCTGATTCCAGTCACTTTGCTTGTATAAGGCTCTACTAGATTTCATTAAAAGTTTTTTAGCAAGATTTTTTGAGTAATCCAAAGACCCAGTATCGACAATGATTTTTTTTACCGCATCTATCATTTCATTGCTTGCCTTAGGATTTCCAATAGTATTATTTAATATGATTTTATCTTTTTTACTTGCACCCATAAAAGCTTTTATAGTTAAAAGAGTCTTTTTACCTTCTGTAATGTCACTCGAAGCAGATTTTCCTGTAGTTTCTTCATTTCCAAAAACACCTAAAATATCGTCTTGAATTTGGTAAGCAACCCCACCAGGAATTGCATAATTTGTTATAGCATCTAAATGCTCATCGTTAGCACCAGCAAAAATAGCGCCTAAATGTAATGGTAATTCGTAGGTATAACATCCAGTTTTGTATTTATGTACTTCTAAAACGTAAGATTCATCTACATTATCTAAAACTTCACCATAAATATCGAGAGTTTGCCCATACCCCACATCTATAATTCTTCTATTTAACTTATTAAGAGCTGCAACCTTAGTTTTATTCATAAAATTTGAATTTAATAAAACATTCATTCCAATATGATTTAATACATCTCCTGAATTTATTGCTACTGCTTCACCAAAGTGGGAGGCATTTTCTTCGCCTTTATCTTCTTTATGAATTCGTTCATAAATCTTATGTATGGTTTCTTCTCCTCGACGTAAATCAGCTCTATCTTGAATATCATCGTGAACTAATAAATATGCGTGAATAAGTTCAATGCATGCGGCTATTTGTATAATATCTTCGAGTTTTTTACCTTTGCAAGCTAAATAGCTGTAATATACAAATGCAGCTCGTATCCTTTTACCACCAGCCAATGGAATGCAGCTTGTGGTTTCAATAAAGTCTTCGATAATTGGCGAGATTTTTTTTGAAGTTTTTAACTCCTTTAAAAGAATGTTTTCTATTTCAAGATCCACTTTATATGCAAGATCTTTAAGCTTTTGCTTTACGTCCATCAATTTTTAATTTGTTAAACAAGAGGACAATGAATAGATTTTACTGTAAAAACTGTGTAAAGTGCAAATTGAAAGAGGCAAAGTTATAAATAACTGTCTAGAATTTTCAATAACTGCATATCACTAATTTTTTCCAAATCAATATTTACACTGCTATTACGTTTTTGAATTGAATATAAGTCATTGTAATTGACATCTACAATTAGATTATTATCTTTACAGAAGTTTTCTAGTTCAGCGTCTTCCATATTTACTAATGCTTCTACTTCAAAAGCAAAAAATTCATCATTACCAAATTGTCTAAAAAGTTTAACTTCGAATTCTTTATTTTCAAACACATAGTTTTCGTGCTGAATCAGAGTTAGCATAGGATTTTTAGTATCTTTCAAAAAATTTTTGTAGGTTTTAAACAAATTTACGAGTTCATGGCTAGTTGGTGTACTAAGCTTTATTGTAAGTGCTTCACGAATAACTGCTGTGAAATCACCAACTTTTTGTACAATTTCAGACTTACCGTTAATAATTCTAATTTTCGTTTCTAAAGTTAAATTATCATAATCAGCTAATGCAATTGAAAGCCGCTTTGAATATTTAGGCTTACCGAATTGCCTAGTGAAGTGTTCAATTTTTGCTTTAAATTCATTTGGTTTTATAAAGCCTCTGATTTCTTTTTCGTTCATATTATCTAACTATTGTAACAATAAATGCCAATCAAAAGTTTTTAAAAAGTTTTGATGTAAAGTTATTCTTTTCAGATTAAACTCACTCATTTCTTCAGAATAA
>CAZRHM010000077.1:0-321 GCA_964599845.1 uncultured Candidatus Saccharibacteria bacterium | reverse complement strand
GCAAAATATTCAATTACCCTTGCTAGCCAATAAAGTGTGTCTAGTCTTTTCTCATGTTCCGAATAGTTCATTAGCTTATAATATTCCTCGACTGCATTTTGGCTGAGGCTAAAATGCCAAATGAGCATTCTTATTCTAGCAAAATCATAGATTGGATCTCCATACATTGCCTCACCCCAATCTATTACTGCCGAAATTTTATTTGTTACTGTGTCTACAAATAAATTTCTTTGATTAAAATCAGAGTGCAGTAATGAATAATTTGAATCTATAAACTTAGTTTTCTCGATTAATCCAGTAATTTTATCTATAGAATCTAAA
>CAZRHM010000076.1:0-4715 GCA_964599845.1 uncultured Candidatus Saccharibacteria bacterium | reverse complement strand
TTCCAAAAGTACAAATCGATAGCGTAAATTATTTAGCTGCAAATTGTAGCGATATTTCAAAAATTGGGAATAATACAAATTCATTTGTCACAGTAGTTTCATTTTCGTTAGAAGATGAAGAAGTCAATACTAAAGTTTTAGTAGGTAATGTGCAAACTGTTTATGTATCTAACGATAATTTATATATAGCTGCAACTAAATATTCTTTTGATTCAGATGAGCCATTTAATACTAACGAAATCGAAACTGAATTATATAAATTTTCGCTTAATGGAACTGATTTGAATTTTGAAAACAGTAAAACTTTAGAAGGGGTATTATTAAATCAGTTTAGTTTGGATGAATATAACAATTATTTACGAATAGTAACATCGTTGCCAAATAGAGCTTCAAATTCATTGTATGTTCTTAATTTAGACATGGACGAAGTTGGGTCAATTCATGATTTTGGGTTGGACGAATCTGTACAAGCAGTTAGGTTTTTAAATGAAACAGCTTATGTTGTTACTTTTAGAGTAGTAGATCCTTTTTTCACAATAGATTTAAAAGATCCTACTAATCCAAAATTATCTGGGGAATTAAAAATACCAGGTTATTCCAGTTATTTACATCCAATAAGCAATGATTTTGTTATAGGTATAGGTAAAGCTACAGATGAATTTGGAAGCGAAAAAGGCATTAAAGTGTCTTTATTCGATGTAAGTGATTTAGCAAATCCAAAGCTTTTAGACGAAATCGTATATGAAAACACTGATAATTATTTTTATACATCAGAAATATTTAGTAATCACAGGGTATTTAATTATAATGCAGTTAATAAAGCTATTGCTTTACCAATTTCTAAAAACAGCAGAGCCCTTTTAAGAGAACTTGTCAATTCAACAGAGAGTATATTTGAACTTATACAAATAGAAGACAATAGGTTAGTAAAATATATTAGCCATGAGATTTCGGATAAGCCATTTACTCAGAATATGCGAATTTTTTATATTGAAGATTCTTACTACTTTTTACTCAAAGATGAGGTTATTAAGTTCAGCTATTTAAACAAACAGATCGAAAAAACAGTTAAGTTTTAAACTTTTTCTATAGGTTTAAAAATATGTTTATTATCGTCTAAATCATAAATTACAAAACTTGAATTGTTTTGGTGTGCATAGTTTTCGAAATGACTTTTTAAATATATTTTTTTTAGCCCGGAGGCTAAAATTAATGTTTCAATAGCAGTTTCTGCTTTAAATATTGAAAACTTGTGAACTATAGGCAAATCTAGACTAGCAAATTTGGTGGCTTGTTTATTGGGTTTTAAGTAGTTATCGTTAAAATTTAAACCTATAGCTTGGTTTATCAACTTTGTGGTGAATTCCTGATTTTCTTCCAGTGTAAAGCTTACTTTCCAACTTCGATTTCCATTACTTCTATGATAATTATGTGTGCTAATTAAAAAATCTTTTAGTTTAAAGCCTGCTAATAAATCAAAAATGGTATCTACAACAAATGCTTGTAATAACACTTTTGTATCAAAGTATATATTTTTGTTTTTTGTAATTAGGTTATCTTCAATTTCTACAAGCTCATCAATATTTTTTATTGTTTTCTTATTATTATCGTAAAAAGGTGATAGGCCTGAATCTGTTGCTATTTCAATATTTCTTTTTAAAAAGAAGACAAACTCAGGCGTTAGTAAAACATTAGCCCCTTCATTTGCAGCATTGAACCTATACGCAGAAGAATTATGAATATTTCGATTAAAATCGTATTTAATAAATTGTAAAAGTTTAAAGATTTGATCCAAATAAGAATCTTTAATTTTTTTTTCTGACCAAATTATTAAATTTGATGAACCAAAGTCAAAGTTGTGTTTAAACATATAAATAATACTTCCGAATATATTTAAACATTTCTTTACAAATGAGTCGATAGTATTTAGACTTGAAAGTATGGAAGATAGTTTAACATTTAATTTACTAAAGCCAGTTGCTGCTCCAAAAGGATCGTGGGATAGGATTTACGATTGGCTTGTTGGGAGGGCCAAAATTGTAATTATTTTTATCGAAATTATTGTAGTCATATCTTTTTTTGCTAAGGTTGTGGTTGATAACGTAGGTAAAAATAGAATTCAAGAATTTAATAGTATTAGACAGACTTTGCAACCATTGGAGAATGAATACGAGCAAGAGTTTAGAAGACTTCAAACTAAAGACATAGAATATAAAAGACTTTGGAATGGCTCGAAAAAATATAAAGAAATAATAGATGAGGTTTATTCATATTTTCCTTCAATTACTAGCGATCTTACAATAAAAGTAGAGGAGAATAGAGTAACAGTTTTTGGAGCTAATAACTTAGATGATTTTAGGACTTTAGAAGAAGGTGTAAAAAACTCAGAAACCTTTACAGAAGCTTTTGTAGATAGCTTAACTCAAGAACAAGTAGATGTAGAGCAAAACACAGGAAAATACATTTTTACTATTGTTATTGACCCGGAAAAAATAAAAAGAGAAACAATTTAATGGAAGAACAAACGCAAATACAAAAAAATATTAAGATTAAAAAAAGCAGAGTAAGCCAACTTAACGAATATTTAAGCGATAGTAAAAACAAGAGTTACTTTGTTGTGGCTGTTACAGTAATATTTTTTATTGTGTTTGTATTTTTAGGTGTAATACCTTCTATTAGATCAATTATTTCACAAACTTCCAAGAATGCAGAAATCCAAAAAGCTATAAATAGAACTTCGACTAAGTTAAGGTTTATGCAACAAATGGTAACAGAGCAAAGTACAAAACAAAGTTTAATTGAAAATTTTAACTCTTTATTTCCAAACACCATTAGCCAAGAAAGTGCAATTGAAGACTTATATAGTTTAGCAGAACAAAATAATATATATATTCTTAATCTAACTTTTCCAGACGATAGAAGGCGTACTGCACAAAGTTTAGCAAGAGAATTTAGAGTAGGTCCAAATGTTAAATCACAAGCAATTAACTTAAATGCAGAAAGCAACAGAGACTCAATTCAAAACTTTATCGAAAATTTAGAAAATTCTAGAAGAGTATTTAATATTCGAACTGTTACGATCTCAAAAAAAACCGGTGAGGCATTAATAAATGCAGGATTTGACAAAGAATTTAATTTATCGATGGTATTAGAATATTTTTATTGGGATGGATCTAATAGATAGTAATATCTTTTAATGTGTAATAAAAAACATTATAGTGTAAAGTAACAATTATGAGTAACTTAAATAAATCTTGGTTAGCACTGATAGTTATTGGAATTTTTTTTCTGTTCTTTTATTTTGCCTATAATATTATAGAAGGTATAAGTTCAGGGAACACAAGTTTTAATCCAACAATAAATGAGTTTGAAAGAGGAAACTTAATATCAAATCAATTAGAAAAGCATTTAACCTTACAACAATGACAAATTATACAAACAGAACAATTCTACTAATTGTTTTTTTCACGGCCTTTATTACATTTATTCTAATTTACTTTTCCGAAAGACAACGAGACAGTGATGTAAGCGTTGCCGATCAGTTCCCAGCTGTTACAGTGGGTGATAATTCATATACAGTTACAGTTAATAACAAATTGCAAAATGCTAATGTAAATAATGCGAAGTCTAAAAAAAGAGCCCCAGTTTGGTTAGTTAAACATATACAGAGTAATGGGCAAGAATTGTACAGGTATTTTTTTCCATCCATTATAACAAGATCTTGTGTATCTTCTAAAAACGTAGGCACAGGAGCTTTTTCTATTTCAAACAAAAATTGCGAAACAGTTAATAATCCAGAAAAAGAAACTGCATGGAAAAGAAATGTGTACGAGGCTTTTTTTGGAGTTTTAACAAACCCAGGCACTCAACAATCACGAGTGGTTACTTTAATGCAAGGTGAAAATAAGAACGAAAAAGGATCAAAAAATACTATTAATACAAGCGTAGAAATTTCAAAATGTGCCTCTAAAGCAAACAGCTCAGGTAATTATTCAGAATGTATGGATGCTTATAACGCTTTTGTTGGTATAGGTCACTCAAGCCTTAATATCACTAACGAATCAGGTGGCTCAAACATTATCGACTTAGGTCCAATTGTTTGGCCAAGCAATGGTTATTTAAACCAAGATGACTCTAAGGCTTCGTTTGGTGTACGGTATCCATCTGGAATAATACACAACAATCATCTATATGTATTTTATGTAGATTCAGGTTTAGAAAAAGGTAATGTTAGAGTTGTAAGGGCACCAATAGGTCAGGATGGTGTTGTTAGACCAAACGATTTTAGATTATATAAAGACAACAATTTTGAAACAAGATCATTACCACAAGGTTTTGATAAAGATAATATAGAGAATTTTTATAAAACAAAAATAGCAAAAGGTAAAAATATATTACCGTATAGTTTTTCGGCAGATCCAATAAGGTTTAGTGTAGCCAGGGTAAAAGGGAAAAACCTATTCATTGGGGTAGAGGAATATGTAAAAAATGCTACCGGCAATTTTATTGTAGCAATAAGATTCTCCCAAAACTTACTAAATTGGTCAGAACCTGTTGAGATTTATAAAACTACAAATGGATGGAATAAAGGTAAATTACATTATCCTATACTTGCAGATAGAATTGGAACTCATAATACTGAAATAGACTTAGAGAGATTCTTTATTCATGGAACAGATATTAGCAATAAAATAAGTAAACTAAGAATTTCGATT
>CAZRHM010000075.1:0-4722 GCA_964599845.1 uncultured Candidatus Saccharibacteria bacterium | reverse complement strand
TAGCATCAACACTAAGATTACGCTCAAACTTTTTAAAATCTGTTCGCAATTCGCTTTTTGAGCAAAACTTTACAGAAGTAGAAACGCCAATTCTTACAGCTTCTACAAAAGAAGGTGCTAGAGACTTTGTAGTTCCATCAAGAATTCATAAAGGAAAATTTTATGCCCTTCCTCAAAGTCCACAACAATATAAGCAGTTGCTAATGGCAGCAGGTGTAGAAAACTATTTTCAAATTGCAAGATGCATTCGCGATGAAGACCTTAGGGCAGATAGAGGTTTTGAACACACACAAATAGACATTGAAACAAGCTTTGCAACTCAAGAAGATGTTCATAAAATAATTGAAAATATGTTAAACAAAGCAATTACAGAAAGTGGTGGAAAAATTAGAGATAAAAAGTTTCCAGTATTTACTTATGAAGAAGTAATAAAAAAGTTTGGCGACGATAAATTTGACATTAGAACTGAAGAAGAAAAGAAAGAAGGCGTTTTAGCTTTTGCATGGGTAACAAAATATCCAATGTTTAAAAAAGTCGATTCAAAAGATGTTGCAGAAGTTCGAGATGGCAAAAGTGGCTATACATTTACACATAATCCGTTTAGTGGCATAAAAAAAGAACATGAAGAATGGCATTTAAAGGGAGAGAACATAGAAAAAATCGAAGCCACTCAGTACGATTTAGTTTGCAATGGATACGAAATAGGTAGTGGCAGTATTCGAAATCATAATCCAGAACTATTAAGAGCCACATTCAAAATAATGGGCTACAGCAAAGAAGAAACAGAAAAATCTATTGGCCATATGCTAAAAGCATTTGAATTAGGAACACCACCACATGGAGGAATCGCTCTAGGTTTTGAAAGGCTTTTATTGTTGTTAAGTGGAGAAAGCTCTTTAAAAGAAACCTTAGCATTTCCAATGACTTATAGCTGTCAAACAGCAGTATTGGAAGGGCCTTCAACGATTTCTAAAGACCAGCTAAAAGACTTAGGGTTAGAAATTGAGGATTAAATCTCAAAATAATTGATTAATGAGAGTGGTAGTATTTAGCGAGAATGAGTTGGGATTGTGTCAGCAACTAAGACTTATAATGACTAAGCGACAGTACTGCAATACTTTTATACTGAAACAGGGATTCGGGAGGATGCGGGGCAAACTAGCACATTGTAAGTTAGCTGCCGTCGCAATCCCCCTGAAACTTTGGCACCACCTTTAGTTATAAAGGTGGGGATAATAATATATTACAAAATTAGACGCCATGAATCGCGTCTCTGCATGTATATGTTTAAGTATAAGCGATGTCGGATCAGTCTGGCATGTCATACTTTTTATACCTCTCTTCTTAGGACTTTATGCGAAATATATATTTAGGTCATTGCGAGGATTCTTTATGAGCCTGTCCCGACGAAGGTCGGGACAGCAATCTCCCGAGATTACCTGCCTACCGCAGGCAGGCTCATATTTTCCATTTATTAATTGTTAATTGCTATTTGTTCACTCTCCTTCAGTAGTTTTAGCATAATCCATAACCTTTCTTTCAACTTGTGTAGTTTCTTGTCCCACAAATTTAGGCATACCAAAAGAAAATCTGCTACCCTTTCCAAGAGTACTTTGCACCTTATATTTACCATTCATAATTTTTACTAATGCAAACGAAACATATAGGCCAAGCCCTGTACCTCCTGGTCTAATTACTCCATCCTTATCGTTTTTTAAGTGTTGTTGCGCTCTATAAAATTTTCTCCCTAGATTCTTTAAATCCTCTTCCCCTATTCCAAATCCTGTATCTTCAATATGAATCCAATATAAATCATCTTTATCTTCCAAATAAATTTTAATGTAACCTTTATTTGTGTATTTAACTGCATTGCTTAAAAAATTATCTATTACTTCTTGAATACGAATCCTATCTGCATATATAAATAATTGTTGGTTTTCATCTTTATTATAAATAATATCTAGGCCTTTCTTTTTTGCTTGTGTGTTAAATGCAACTAAAGAATCATTTATAACATCTAATAAATCCACCTTTTCTAAAGTAAGTTGGAAACCTTTTGCATCGGCTTTTGTTGCAGATAACAGGGTTTCAATTAAATTAGTTTCTCTTCTAGCAGATTCAATTCCTATATCAACATACTTTTTTAATTTATCGTAAGATATAGGCTGATTCTTTTGAGTATACATATGTAGCATTGCCAAAGCATTTTTAACAATAGACATTGGAGTTCGCAACTCATGCCCCATAATATCCACCATATCTTTTTCCTTCCTTCTTGCTTCCTGTAGTTGTCCTAAAGCATTTTGAAGACTTGCTTGAATTTCAATTGTCTGCCTATATAATCTAGCATTATCAAGAGCAATAGCGATTTGATAAGTATACGTTTGTAACAAACTATGCGTGTTTTGAGAAATTTCTTCAGCTGTCTGATTTTTTAAAAAAAATGTTAAACCTCCAAGTAAATCCCCTTTAATAAAAATTGGAAAAACAGCTAAACTTTTTATATTCAGAATCTTTTTAACAGCTGGTATAAAAGTTTTTGGAATAGGAGGATTTAAAAAACTTTCTATATTATTTGTAAAAATAGGTTTAGCCTGTTTAATCGCCTGCACCAGTGGCGAACCAGCAAAACGCTCATCGTTATAATCAATATAGTACTGATCAATTGTTCCAATAATCTTTTCGACTGATTCCGAAATTTGATTGCGAGTTAAAGCTCTAGTGTAAATTTTTTCTTTAGGTTCGTCAAGCATACTCAAAATTCCACCAATCATAAACTCATCTTGCGGTAAAGAATCTACTGCTATTTGAGCGACTTCGTTTGGATCTAACGATTGAGAAACACGTGAAGTAAGGTTGTATAGAGATTGGAGTTCTTTGTTTTTTTCGGTTAAGCTATGAATTTGTTCATTTCTTTCTGTGAAAAGCTTAGCATTTACAATTGCTATTCCTATCTGATCGCTGACTAGCTTTAGAAGAGGAAGTTCATACTGAAAGTTGTCCTCTGTTTTTTTAGAGAAGAATAAGGCACCAATCGCATTATCTCTTGATATTATAGGAATAGCTATACACGATCTCGTTCCTGTTAAGAATTTTGCGGTTGCTGTAACTCTCTCATCTAGTACATTTTTAGTGAAATTGTTTAAATCATTACTTATTTTAACTTCTTTATCCAATACCGAGTTTACTACAAAATTTTGCTGATTTTTATCTAAAGGTATTTTCAAATCACTAACAGGTCTTCCAATTAACTTTAAAAATCTATTAACTCCCCTGCCACCTGCAATAGTTTTAGCATATAATGTTTTTTGATCAACTAAAAATAAGATCCCACCTAAAAGTCCATATTTGTTTACAACTAGATCAATGGATCTTTGAAGCAGTTCTGAAAGTTCAATTGTGGACAATATTCCAGCACTGACTTCTGAGATTACCAATAATTCATCCCTTGTAATAAACTCTTCATTTCTAAATTTTGTTTTTTTATTGAATAAGTTCAGCATACTTTTTACTAGCTTTATTATATATTAGTTGATAAAAATCAATTAGCTCTTTTTTACTTTCTAAGTTGTCTAGATTGTGGGCTCTTAATACATTCTTATCTCTATTCAGTATAATACACAATTGATTTAACTGAAGTGTAAATAAATTCATATCTACATCTTTTAGTGAAATAAATCTATCCCAGGCACCCGCTATATATGTTACATAGTCAACGCTCTTAGGATATTGACCATTATCCACATATTTTATATCCTCATTCATAACATTATTTAAGTGTACATACATACCAGTAATAATATTTGATAGCTCAATCTGCTCCATAACAACTTCATCAATTTTATAAACTGAACACAAGAACATCTCTAGTAATGCTGAGGCCTTAACATTAATTAATGGCATAGAGTTTATACATCTTTTTACAAAAGTGTTCTCAAAATTAAGTACCCAACTATTTTTACCCATCATACATTCTGTTATCCTATTAAAAATTTCAAAAAATAATTTTACGTCAATAATATCAAAATGATGAGCAGTTTGTGCCATACCAGCTACAATCATTCTTAAATTTGAAAAATAGTAGTAATTTTCATTATCACAATCAACCATACATATCCATTTTAGTAACTCTGCATATTTACTAAAAAAATCTTTTTTTACTTCGCTATACTTTTTCTCATCTAACATTATAGTTATCAATTTTTCGAATGTTGATTTTGCATGTAATTGGAGCTCGTTTTGTTCATGATACGAAACTAATATTTTTTCTAGCTCTTTTCTCTTTTGTTTATGATTTATAAATACATCAAAATAATCATCTATTAAGTGAGAAAAAAGGATATTATATGCATTTAGATAGTGAATATAATATATGTCAGAGGCATATCTAGGTGCGTTTGTTTCGGTCAAAAGTACATTGACTGCGAAAATTTGGTCATATATGTCTTTCCAATCTTCAATCATTGTATATTGTGAGAATAAATCTTTTTTCTCTTGTAGAAAATATAGTTGAGTTGCTGACTTTACAATATCATTAACAGTATTTTGTTTCATTCTGCTTTTACATTTACCAAAATATACAGTAAAATCCCAGCATTGTCATTTATATTATGACACAAGTAGAAGTAGTTAACTTAGGTCAAAAAATTCGAAAGTTCCGTAAGCGTTCAAACTTAAGTCAGTTCGAGCTCGAAACGGAAATAGAAGCGTCTGCTGGTTCAC
>CAZRHM010000074.1:0-4752 GCA_964599845.1 uncultured Candidatus Saccharibacteria bacterium | reverse complement strand
TTATTGTATTGCTTGTAGCTGATTTTACTACTCCTAAATGAGCACCAATTAGTATCGACGTTAAAATACTAACACTTACTACCAGTGCAAAAAGAAAGGGTCTGTTTTTTTCCTTGTTCATGTTCTTCAACTCCATTTACGAAGTTAATCTTATTACAGGATAATGATATATATAATCCAAGTCAAGATGTAAAAAGAAGAAGAAAAACATAATAACAATAGGCATAAATACAATGCTAATCAAATTCTAATTTATGCTTTTTTGCCTACCAACAAAACAGCATAAAGTGTACAATACTATATCAATTTATTAATAAGTAAATGATTTTGGTTATCTCATTATTGCTGGTAATACTTCTAATTACAGGAGTAATTTCGTATTTAAGAGCTAAAAATTTAAAAAGAACTGTAAGTGAAACAATAAAAGACAGCGCAGTACTTAAAATTTCAGTACCAGTGAACAACGATAAAAAACCACTTTCGGCAGAGCAATTGTTTCAATCACTGCATGGGACACTACGAGGAAGTTCTAAACAAATGAATCATTTCAGTTTCGAAATTGTTGCAAACTTTACAGGAATTTACTTTATAGTTGTTTGTGAGGCCCGATACCAACAATTTATAGAAAACCAAATATATGCACAGTATCCAGAGGCACAAATAACGCAAATACAAGATTACGTACATACCCCATTAACTGATGGGCAAAATGCCCAGGTTTTAAAAGGTTTAGAACTAGGGCTAAAAAGAGAATTCTTTTTGCCAATAAAAACATACAATAGTTTTGAAGTAGATCCATTAGCCTCTATATCATCTGCAATTTCAAAACTAGAAAGATTATCAGAAGTGTATATTCAACTATTGGTAAGGCCAATAGCAGATGAATGGCAAGGTGGAGGAAAAGCATTTGTAAATGCCAGAAAACAAATGGTCGATGCTGATGGTAAAAAAATTGCATTGGAATCTGGAGAAAGCGATGAATTACGTGAAATCGAGCGTAAAAACACTAAATCAGGGTTTCAGTTTTTAATAAGAATTATCGTAAAAGCCCAAAATGATTTATTAGTAGATCAATCCTTAGAAGATGTTCAGGCATCGTTTAGTCAATTTCAATCAGCTCAGTTTAATGGACTAGCTACAAAAAAGTACGATTTTTCACTAACAGCAAAGCTAAAAAAAATCTTCCTTGGAAAAACACTGGAAGACAATTTAAATATTTTACAAAAATACCAAACAAGATTCTTACCAGAATTTTCTACAGATATCATTAATACTGAAGAAATTGCTTCTATTTATCACTTACCCAACAAAACAGTACAAACTCCAAACATAAACTGGGCTAAAAGCCGAAAATTAGAACCACCACTGGATTTACCTACTAGCAATGCACGTTTTTTTGCACAAACTGACTATAGAAATGTTCAAGTAACTTACGGAGTAAAAAAAGAAGATAGAAGAAGGCATATGTATCTTCTTGGAAAAACAGGAACTGGTAAATCTACTCTAATGAAAAATCTTGTATTAGGAGATATTTACGATGGAGAAGGAGTTGCAGTTGTAGATCCACATGGAGATTTAGTAGAAGAAATTATGGATTTAATCCCCGAAAACAGAATTAAAGATGTAGTATACCTCGATCCATCCGACATGGAGCATCCAATAGCACTAAACATGTTAGACTTAAAACCAGGTGAATCAATAGAATTGTTAGCCGATGGGATTGTTTCTGTATTTATAAAACTGTTTGGTCATTCGTGGGGGCCGAGATTGCAATATCTTTTAACTAATACAATTATAACTCTATTACTTTGTCAAAACGTGTCTTTACTTGCTGTTCAAAGAATATTAGTTGATCGAAACTATAGAAGATTTTTGCTAAAACAGATTAAGGATCCATTTATTTTAAAATTTTGGAACGATGAATACGAAGCACTTGCAGCAAATCCAAAATTAATTGCCGAAACACTTTCTCCTATACAAAATAAAGTTGGAAGATTTTTAAGCTCACCATTAGTTCGAAATATGATTGGACAAATAAAGTCTTCAATTGACCTACAAGAAATCATGAATTCTGGAAAAATCCTTTTGATTAACCTATCGCAAGGAAAGATTGGAGAAGAAAACACCAGCTTACTTGGAGGAATGATAGTAACAAGACTTTACACAAACGCAATGCAAAGAGCCAACATGCCCGAAACCCAACGCAGAGATTTTTATTTATATGTAGATGAATTTCAAAACTTTGCAACGGATACATTTGTAAAAATACTATCTGAAGCTCGAAAGTACGCTTTAAACTTGATGGTAACCCATCAATATATTGATCAGCTTCCTTCCAATATACAAGATGCAATATTCGGAAATGTAGGTACTTTAATGAACTTTGTGGTTGGGCCAAAAGATGCAGCGAGACTAGAAAAAGAATATACACCATATTTAGATGCAGAAGATTTAGTTAACCTCGAAAGATTTAAACTGGTAAATAAAATTACAATCGATGGGGCTCAGTCTAAGCCATTTACCGCAACTGCTCTACCTCCTTCGTACCCAATGCAAAGCTACAAAGAGCAAATTAAACATTACTCAAGAGAAACATATGCTTCAAACAGAATCGATGTAGAGCAAAAAATTAATAAATGGGCTAGTCAAACATACGACGATAAAGGAAACTTAGTTCAGAAAAAATAAATTATCAAAAAAATCAGTAACAAACTTCTGTACTGAAAAATACTATTTTCACAAAAATAACATGTCTAAATATACCAGCCGAATTTCGTTACTGTTAATCAAAATCATTCCTTAATTTGAATTTTATTCTAATATAACTTAACATAGTAAAGTATTAAATTTTGTATGCCTGTAGTAACCGATTTACCAAAAAAATCAGAATTAAAACCAAAAGAACTTAAAGCTAAAAAAAAGCCAGGTAGAATAATTAATAACATCACGTTTTTTGGTGATTCAGCAATTCCTGAAGATGACACAATTTATAAAAGTGTGTTCGAAGCAGCAAAACTGTTAGCACAAAACGAATATGTAATTGTAAATGGTGGTGGTCCTGGATTAATGAAAGCTGCTACAGATGGCGCTGAATCAGTAGATGGTGATACCGTTGCAGTTTATTGGGAACCAAAACTTGCCTCATTTTTTGAAGGAAAAAATCTTGCTAATGTTGCAGACGAAACTGATTCACAGTCGAACTACGTAAACAGAACATTTGGTTTAATTGAAAAAGGAGATGCATATGTAGTGTGCAAAGGAGGAACAGGGACAATTTCAGAATTTGGATTAGTATGGTGCTTAGCAAAGCTTTACTTTGGTGTTCACAAGCCAATAGTTTTGTATGGAGAATTTTGGCCCCACCTAATCGACTGTATGCAAAAAGATATGTACATAGACGAAACAGAACTTGGAGTTTTGTATTACGCTACAACTCCAGAAGAAATAGTCCAAACACTTGAGGAACATGAACGAAAATTAGACAGAACAAAATTAAAAAATCACAATGGAGATGAATCAGCATTCTTGTTAAAGCCAAGTGCAGAAGAAATTGCAAAGGAATACGACAAGCAAGCACATCATTATCAATCCAAACATTCAGTTAGACTTGTATCTCAAAATCAACTAGATGAGTTTATAGATATGGTTAATCCACCAGCTCAAGTTCTTGATGTAGGTACAGGTCCCGGGTTTGATTCAAAATATTTATCGGAAAAATATAGCGTTACAGGAATCGAAATTTCGAAAAGATTTGCACAAATGGCTAGCTACGAAAATCCAAATGCCGAAATTATTAATGCCGACATAGTAAATTACGAACTACCAAAAGAAACATACAAAGGAATTTGGGCTAGAGATTCACTACATCATATAAAAGAAAATGATTTAGACAATGTATTTAAAAAACTAGCAGATGCTTTAGTAGAAAATGGAATACTATATGTAATAGTTCGAGAAGGAGATAAAGAATTTACAGAAACTGAAAAAAAATCTTACGGAACAATAAAAAGGTTTTATCACCTATTTACACCTGATGAGCTTACAAACCGAGCAGAAAAAGCAGGTCTAAAACTTGTAAAACTTGACCACACAAAGCGAAGCCATAGATGGTTGGTTGGTGTTTATAAAAAAGTGGTAAAATAACTCCATGCTTTGGATTTACCCAGAACAACAAGATTTTGAAGACATAGTCGAATACCTTTTAAAACAAAGAGGTATAGAAGACACCAATAGTTTTTTAAACCCATCAGAAGATCAATTCCACGATCCATTTCTACTCTACGATTCAAAAAAAGCAGCAGAAGCAATTTTAGATGCAGTAAATTCAAAAAAGAAGATTTTTATACATGGAGATTTTGATGTAGATGGAATTACAGCTACCACAATAATGTGGCAATTTTTGTATAGAGATTTAGGGGCAAACGCTCTACCCTACATACCAAGTCGATTTTCAGAGGGCTATGGCCTTTCAGATGATTCAATCCAAGCTATTATTGACCAAGGTGGAGAACTAATAATCACAGTAGATTGTGGAATTAAAGATATAGAAATAGTCAAAAAATATAAAGATAAAATAGATTTTGTAATAACAGACCACCACACATTGGAACAGGTGGATAGCGTTGAGACATTGCGAGATTCACATAATGAATCGAAGCAATCTCAGCCTGAAAATTTCAGTACATCTAAAGCAGCACCACTAGAACCTAAAACCTATAACCTAAAAACTAAATACATTCTCCCCCCTGCTCT
>CAZRHM010000073.1:0-4753 GCA_964599845.1 uncultured Candidatus Saccharibacteria bacterium | reverse complement strand
CCAATCATTACAACTAGCTGGTTAAAAGAACTGTTTGGAAAGTCTAAAAGAATAGTAAACATTTCTCAATTAATCTCAAAAGCAAAAGAAGAACTTTATCCAAAAAGAGATCACTTAATTAAGCAATTTGCAAATTTAAATATTGCCGCTAAACAACTAGAAATAGACGAACTTATTAAATTATATTATTCTGCTTACGAACCTGATAAGTCGGGATTAGAAATAATAAATATACGCGAACAAGATATTGAACGTGGTGTTGTAGCCGGAACTACAATGAGACAATAATATGGGAATATTAGATTCATTGCCTTTAATAGGTAAAAAAAAGAAAACAAATAAACCTCAAAATTTTAGGCAGAATTCTTCTGGAGTTCCAGCACCTCAAAACCAAATGCCTCCTATGCAAAATCAACAACAAGTAGGTGCAATGGTACAGGCAACGCGAAAGCCTACAGCAATGCCGGTTAGTGGTTCTCAACAAATGCCAATGGTTTCTGCAAAAGAAGCAGAAGCTCTGCAAAAAGAGCAAGTAGCCATTGAACAGTTCGCAAGAGGATTAATAGATGTAAAAGATATTATTGCACCATCTGCTATAGAGGTTAATTTTAACCATATGGTAATTGGTAATAAGTATTTTAAATCTTATTTTGTTGTCGATTATCCTGCTGTAGTTACACCAAATTGGTTAGAACCATTAATAAATTTTGAATTCCCAATCGATATCAGTACATTCTACTATCCAAGAGATACTGCAGAAATGCTAAAAATACTAAGAAGAAAGATTGCAGAATTTGGTGCAACAATTAATTTAGAAGTTAATTCAGGTAAACAAGGAGATCCTATTATTAAAAAGAAGCTAGAAGATGCCTTGAATTTACAATCACAATTAGCTGCCGGAAACGAAAAGTTCTTTCAGTATGGAATGTACCTAACAGTACATGCAGATTCTTTAGAAGATTTAGAAAAAATAGCTAAAAACCTTGAATCGACATGTGCAACCTTGGGTATTATTGTAAAAGTGGCTACACTTCAGCAAGAAGAGTGTTTCCAAACATGTATCCCATATGGTTTGGATAAAATTCAAATGTTCAGAAACCTAGATACCACAGCAATTGCAAGCACGTTCCCTTTTGTAAGTTCTGAGCTAACAATGGAAAAAGGTGTACTATATGGTATTAATTTACATAATAGTTCACTTGTAATATTCGACAGGTTTTCTTTACCCAATGCAAACTCTGTGGTTTTGGCAGCTTCTGGTTCAGGTAAATCATATGCTGTTAAATTAGAGGCCGTTAGGTCGTTAATGCTTGGTATTGATGTAATAATTATAGACCCCGAAAAAGAATTCGATAGATTATGCAAAGCTGTAGGTGGTGAATACATTTCTTTTTCTCAAGATGGTGCACAAAAATTGAATCCATTTGAGCTTTCAGGATTATATGGTCAAGATGAAGATGAATTGCGATTTAAAATCCGATCAGTATCTGGATTAATAAAAATGATGCTGGGTGGAGAAATAAGTGGAGAAGAAGCAGCTATTTTAGATAGAGCAGTAATACTTACCTATAGTGAAAAAGGTATTACCCCAGATAAATCAACACATACTAACGAAGCTCCGCTACTAGAAGATTTATATAAAGTATTAAATGCAATGGCCGAAGAAGAAGCACACTCAATGGCAAGGCGAATTGAAAGGTATTTGAAAGGTTCTGCAGCTGGTGTTTTTGATCAGAGATCTACAATCAATATTAATAACACATTCACAGTATTTAGTATTCGAGATTTAACACCAGATTTAAGACCCCTAGCAATGTATTCAATGCTTGATTTTATTTGGACAAAAATTAAACAAGACAAGCGAAAAAGATTATTATTAATCGATGAAGCTTGGATTATGATGCAATATCCAGATGCTGCATATTTTGTTTACCAAATTGCAAAACGTGCCAGAAAATACGGTTTAGGGTTAACTACAATCACACAAGATGTAGATGACTTTTTAAACTCTGACTTTGGTAAGGCAATTGTAAATAACTCATCTATGCAGATTTTATTAAAGCAGTCCCCTGCAGCTATAGATAAACTTAAAAAAGTATTCTATTTAACAGATGGTGAAAAATCATTTTTACTATCGGCAGGAATTGGTCAAGGAATATTTTTTGCAGGTGCTAATCATGTTGCAATTCAAGTTGTTGCAAGCGAAAATGAACACAACTTAATTACAACTAACCCTGACGATTTAGCAAAACTCGGAGTATTCAAAAGTAATGAAGTAGAGTAAATATTATTAAAATTGTAAATTAATAAGTTTTTGCAAAAATGAAAAGTTGTATAACAGCAATGCTTGGAATAGTAATAATAACAAGTTTTATAATCATTCTTCCAATTACATTTATATTTATAAAGTTAAATTCAGCATCTACTTATAAAACTGCACTTGCAAAATCAGAATTATATTCAGAAGCAGAGAATATTTTAATATCCAAAATTCAAGATACTGTAAATACTCAAATTGAAGAGCAGGCTAAACAAGCTGGTGCGGACTTAAATATGCTCTCAATTTACAAAGACGATATAAGTAACATTGTTCAAACATACGTGCCAAAAATCGTTAGTAATCAATTAATACAAAATACAATTGAAAATAATATAGATTTGATTTTGAGTTTTGTTAATAACCCAAATAATCGATTGGTAGTGTATGTACCTAAAGAGCAACTGATTCAAAATATTGACGAAAATCTAGAAGCATTTTTTGCTGATATAAGATTCATAATTAACAATATTAATGAATGTTCTGTAGTAAGTACATCGTTTTGTATTGAAGCAGAGGCCAAAAAAGAATTATTGTCAAAGTTTAATAATGAGTTAGCTAACAATTTTTTAACTATAATAGATGAATTAAAAAAAGATAACGAGATAATAAAATCTTCAGATAATATAGATATTGTAAAAGTAATAGAAAACAGCGAAATAGAAAATAAAGATGAAACTTTAAGGAATATAGAACAACTTAGTAAGTTTCAAAATTATTACTCCATAGTTAAGGTAATCTTTTTTGTAATTGTAATTTTTTATGGAGTTTTAATTCTAATTTATTTTTTAAACTTAAATGGTAATTTATTCCAAAAAGTTAGAATTTTAAGTATTACATTAGCCATTCCTTTATTAGTTATTGCAGGAATAGCATTCGGATCGGCAAATAGATTAAAAAATCTAATAAATAAAAACCTAACTATTGAAGCAGCTGAGGAGTTAAATAATATCGCTAATCAAATTATTAATAATTTAATTAATATTATAATTCGAGATTTAGGTATTTTAGCAGTTATTTTAGTAGCAATACTTACTGTAGTTTTCCTTGTAGCAGGTGCGGTGAAATATAAAGAATGATTATATAATTGTATCACAGCGACGTATTTGTAGATTAAATATTAATTATTAGTTTACAGGTATTGTGGTTGGAATTGATTACTTACTGAATCTTTGGATTATAGATACAATAGATCAACTACTTAATATTATTTTTGCAATTTGTTTTGCAGCATTCAAATTAACTAAATCTTTAGTTCTAGATTTTGTAATTTCAATACTATTTCCATTAAAATCATTACCAGTTTTAATAATTTTTAAAGATTCTTTAATACTTTGTAAAAGTATTTTTGGAGTAAAATCGTTATTTTGATTTAAAACTCTTCCTAATCCTAGCTCAGCTAAATAATTAGCATTTTTAAATTGCTCATTATGCGAAGCCCAAGGAATAGGTATTAATATTGCCATTTTTCCTAAAGCCATAATTTCTGTGACGGTATTTGCACCAGCCCTAGAAACTAATAAATCTGCTTTACTAAACACCTCACCTATTTCATCTGAAGTAATATAATCTTTAACTAAGTATCTATTTTTAATATCTAAACTTAAGGAATCTTTTAACTGAATTGCCTTTTCAAAATCGTTTGTAATTGTTGAATTTCCTGTTTGGTGAATTACATTGCAAAATTTCAATAATTCATTCATAATGCTTAAAATTCGTTTATTAATCTCGTTTGCACCTTGGTTTCCTCCTGTCACATACAAAACTGGAAGTTTGGATTCAAAATCTTTTAAAATATTGCTTTTATTTATAAAAATATCTTTTCTTATTGGATTTCCAGTAAACAAAGTTTTACTTTTATTAAAAAAATTTTTGGAAGTTTCAAAACTAATAAGAATTTTATTAGCAAATTTTCCAATAATTTTATTAGCAAGTCCTGTTACAATTGTTTGCTCATGGGTAATTACTTTTGCTCCAAATATTCTTGCCCAAATCACTACTGGAACTGCTAAAAACCCGCCGAACGACATTACTAAGTCTGGCTTAATTTTAATAATCAAATATAAAGATTGCACAACCCCTATAAAAAGATTTATTAATTCATTTATAAAAGAGGGGATGGTTTTTAAATCTTTTGCCCTTACTAATTTTCCAGCCCGTAGGTTATAAAACGGAATTTTATATTTTGTTGAAACTGTTGAGAATTCTGCTGAAAGTGCAGCAGAACCACGTTGTGCATACTTTTGCCCAACCCAAAATATTTCCACTCCCCCCCCTGCAGTTAGATTTACCCTCTCCTGTATAGGAGAGGGTGTCGCAGCTTCTTTTAATGAAGTAGCTGCGACAGGTGAGGTCATATCTGTGTTCATATCTACTCCCGTAGAGGGTCTGGGGGTTGTATTTGGTTCCACCACTTCTTGCTGTCTAGAGATTGCC
>CAZRHM010000072.1:0-4767 GCA_964599845.1 uncultured Candidatus Saccharibacteria bacterium | reverse complement strand
TCAATAACTTAAAGTCGCCAGACTATAAGTTACCTACAGGAGACAGAATTTTAGTTCCCGATGGAATAATAGATCCACCCCCACCACCAGTGCCACAGGCAACCTATTTTGCCTATACGCCACAGAGAGTGCCGATCCCTTCGCCTAGTGAAGCTGTATTAAATGGAGTGTATTTTATCGACCCGTTGTACATGTGTAATTATGGGTATGCACGAGGTTTTTCAAGTTGGCATAATGGAATAGACCTGCTAGGGCCATACGGTTGTCCTATTGCTGCAGCAGCAGCTGGTGTTGTAGAATATGCTGGTTGGTCGAGTGGAGGAGAGGGATTCATGGTAAGAATAAATCATGGTAACGGAGTTAAAACTCTTTATTTTCATGGTAATGGTGAATTTTTTATTAGACCAGGCGAAACTGTCTCGTCAGGACAACATATTATGAATATGGGCTGTACAGGTTACTGTACAGGAAATCACCTGCATTTATCTTTAAAACTAAATGAAATTTGGATTGACTCTGCACCATACATACCATACTGGAGACCATAATCATTACACATTTTACTCTAGCTTAGGTATAATTCATCAAGTATTAGCCCCTATAGTTCAATTGGATAGAACAAGGCACTCCTAAGGCTTAGATCTAGGTTCGATTCCTAGTAGGGGTATATATAAAATTATTTATTATTATTTTACTTATGGGGAACGGAAAAAATAAATTTAACGAAAGATCCCTTGTTATCATTAAGCCTGATGGGGTACAAAGAGCATTAGTAGGCGAAATATTAACAAGATTCGAAAGAAAGGGGCTGAAACTTACAGCACTTAAAATGACTTGGCCTACAAGGGATCAAGCTGAAAAGCATTATGATCAACCAGAGTCTGCAATGATTACTCTTGGTGAACGAACAAAGGCAGCATACGCTGAGAAAGGTATAGAAGATAAAAGGGAACCAATTGAAATTGCAAAAGATATTCAGAAAAAATTGGTTACTTACCTTACAACAGGTCCTGTTGTAGTGATGGTTATAGAAGGTGCACACGCAATTGCACATGTAAGGAAAATAAGAGGGCATACTAACCCATTATCAGCCGATGTAGGTACAATTACAGCGGATTATACAATTGACTCATACTTTATTTCAGACGAGGATTCTAGAGCAATACGAAACCTTGTACATGCTTCCGGAACTGTTGAAGAAGCAGAGAACGAAATAAAGCTATGGTTTAAAGAATCAGAGATTTCGAGCTACGATTTAGCTATAGAAAAAATCTTGTACGACAAAGAATGGGAAAAAACAAGAGATGATATAGTAAATCCAGATTAAATTAGCTAAGAAGCTGCTTTATTATTAAAGCAGCTTCTTACTTCTAATAATACTTAAAATTGCGCCTCTAACCTCTTCAACACTTCCATTCCCATCAATTTCTGTCCAATTGCAATAAATATTATCTTTAACCATTTTCTTAAAAATTGTTCTTAATTTTTTTTGTTTTTCTAAACTTTTTTCAAACATATCTAAACCTTCCTCATGTCCTTCCTCTAACTCTTTTCGCTTAAATGCAATTTCTGGATCCACATCTAAATATATTGCAAAGTCCGGCTTTGGAATCTCAAAATCCTCGGCATATTGTAATAGATTGTCTACCTCAACTTGATTCATTAAATAACTTTGATAAGCAATGGTGGTTGTAAAATACCCATCTGCAATAAATAGATTATTTGGGTCCTTAACAAAAGGCTTGATTTTATCTGCAGCTAAAGTTTTATCTAATAAGTAAGATAATACCCAGGATGCTTTATTCATTGTTGCATCGCCTTGCAAAGCTGGATGAATAACAGTTTCGTAAAACGCATTATGCACTGGAAATTCTTCGCCTTTTATATTTACATAATCATTTTCAGATATAGTCTTTAAGACTTCTTCTCTTTGCCTTCCTTTCCCTGCACCGTCTATTCCGTCTAATACAATAAACATAATTAAGTTATAATAATTAATATAAATAAGCATTTAATGAGCAATTTTAGACCAAAATTATCAATTGATCTAGGTACTGCAAACTGTTTAATAATAAAAGAAAACAAAGGTATAGTTTTGGAAGAACCTACAGTAGTAGTAGTTTCGCTTGAACAAAAAAAAATAATTTCTGTTAGAAAAGAAGCAAAAAAATTATTAGGAAAGGACAATAAAAAAATAGTAGCGAGAAGACCATTAAAAAATGGAGGAATATCTAACTATCAGCTTGGATATAAATTACTAGAAATTTTTTTAGATAAAGTAATAGGAAGGTACAAAATATTCGCACCAGATATAAAAATATCAATCCCATTAGAAGCAAGTTCAGTAGAAGAGAGGGCATTAGTGAAAGCACTAGAAAACTATGGAGTTAATAGAATAACGCTAATTCCAGAGCCTATGGCGGCTGCAAAGGGAGCAAAGTTACCCACGCACAAGTCGACTGGGACAATGATAATAAATATGGGTGGAGGAACTGCCGAGATAGCAATAATATCAGCTAACTCCATAGTAACAGGAACTTCACATAAAGGTGCTGGCGATTCAATAACCGAAAAAATATCAGAAGTATTAAAAGAAAATCACAATATATTAATAGGTGAACAAATGGCCGAAAAAATAAAGATACAAATAGGATCAGCCTATATAAAAGAAGAAACGTTAAATATGTTCTGTTCCGGAAAAGATACGTTTACGGGAGAGCCTAAAACAGTATTAGTAACATCAAAAGATATTTACCCTGCTATAAAAAAAGTATTCGAAGATATAGTTGAAACAGCAAAAGAAGTTATGCAACAAGCACCATCAGAATTAATTGCCGATATTACAGATACAGGCATAGCATTGAGTGGTGGTACATCTCTAATAAAAAATGCAGATGTATTTTTTACTAAAAGCTTAGGTGTACCATGCTATGTTGTTGATGATGCAATGATGTGTGTGGTTAGGGGGTTGGGTGATTAAAATAATTATTATTATAAAATGATGGCAGAAACTAGTAGAGATAATATAGAATTACCAGCAAACCTACAAAACAAATTAGAGGAACTACCTAAAACATACATAGGTGCATACAAGCTATTGTTAGAACACGATAAAGGTAGGTTTTTAAGGCACGTACTTTCTTCTAGTTTAATATTAGAAAGAGTAACGACTTCAAATCTATTAAGCAACTTTACCCATTTAAGACCATATAGTCTTCACAGCCTAGCTAGAATATCAGATCAAATGGGTGTTCCATTAAGCCCTTTAGGCCTAATAACTTTTAAGCCAGGTGCAGTTTTGAAAATCCAAGAGAAACTATCGAGGTCTTATCAAGCAGAACATCCAACAGCTAGTGGAATATGTTTTTACACGCATTATAATGATACTAAACTTCCATTATGGGTTGCAGAAAGTAATTCTTCAAATCAAGTTACGAGCGATATATATGCAAAATACATAAAAGAAAGAGGAGAAAAGTTTGTTCTAAGAGAAGTTTATAATCCTCATAAAGATCTTAACGAATCTGCAGAACATGGATCTGATGGGTATGAGGAACATACAATTACAACATATTCGAACCCTGAAGCAAAACTAAATTTTCCTGATGAAACCAAAGGTGTTAATAAAGAAGATATTTATGAATATTTAATTTACACAAGTGCTCATGAAGCGTTGCATGCTACTTTAGCGTATCTTAATCCTAGCTTTTTTATAAGCAATCATTTTTCTAATAGAGTAATTAACGAAGGATTAGCATGGCAGGCTGGTTATTTATCTGGAATATATGGCGATTTATCAATAGATTCGATACTTAGGAATTATTATTTTGAAGATGAATTAAAGGATCCTGTAAACGCAACCATGTATGAACAGATTTGGAAAATATTTAGAGATATATATGGTTCAGCAGTTGACTACGAAAGATTAAAATATATGAATTCTCTGGCAATTGTTTGTGAAACCGCCGTTGATTTTATTAACCCTTCAGCAGAAATACTTAAAAGGCAAGAAAAAGTACGCACTTTATTGGATGTAGCAAATATGCACTATCAAAAAATAAGTAAACTTAATATTTCAGATAATTAATCTATTATAGGTGGTTATTAGTTAAATCAAAAGCTGCTCAAACATAGCTGAACTATTCTTCATAAAAAGACTGGGAGTGCCATCTTATTTTGTAGATAATGCTATGGAGTGTGTGGTTAGGGGGTTGAGCTAAATTTTTAATAACATTTCTTCAAATAAATTTATTTCAGTATATTTATAAAACGCGTTAATTTGAGGACTTCTATTTATTTCTAAAAGTTGATAATTACTCTCGTTAGTTTCGATTATATCAATTCCTATTAGCTCAAATGAACTGGTCTTACTATATGTGAGTATTTTCTTTACGAATAACTTAAGTTCATGACTAATAATATCTGAACCAATTACTTTTAACTGACCTTTTTCATTGACTCCTTTTACTAGTATTTTATCTATGATATTTCCGTTCACAACGTTAACACGATATTCTTTTCTTATAGTAGATTTTGACTGTATTATATACTCTTCAAAATTTGAAGTGATATCCTCCAAGCTGAAGAAGATATCTTTTGATCTGGAAGATATGTGCTTTTTTATGATGTAGTCTCCCTTTATTTCATCGTTATATGATTCTAAAAGATAGGTTTTAGGCATGAATTCCTGGTAAATTTTATATTGTGTCCATTTATCTTCAAAAAGTAAGTCCGCTGAGCTTTTAACTGAATCAACAAATCTTTCTG
>CAZRHM010000071.1:0-4805 GCA_964599845.1 uncultured Candidatus Saccharibacteria bacterium | reverse complement strand
TACCAAAACAAAATGCAAAATACCAACCCACAAATAAAAACCGATGTAGACCTTTCGAAACTCTCTACAATGCGAGTTGGAGGCAAAGGCAAGTATTTAATCGAGATTGCCTCAGAAGATGCCTTAAAACGCATTCTAGGGCGGGTACGCGAAATGGGCTTACCCATACTTGTTTTAGGTGGTGGTAGCAACACATTATTTACCGGAGATTTTAATGGAATAATTTTACAAAATAAAATACAAGGAATAGAAAAAATAGAAGAAAACGAAACACATGTAAAATTAAGAGTGGGAGGAGGAGTTAATTGGCATGATTTTGTAGAATACTGTGTTAATAATAACTTAGCTGGCAATGAAAATTTGGCATACATTCCTGGGACAGTCGGAGCAGCACCAGTGCAAAATATAGCAGCATACGGGCAAGTACAAGAAGATACTTTTATCAATTTAGAAGCAATTAATCTAAGGACTGGTAAAAAAAGAATCTTTGAAGAGCCTGAATGCGAATTTGCTTACAGAACAAGTATTTTTAAACAATCAGAAAAAGGTAAGTATATTATTACCAATGTAACTTATCAACTTAAAAAAGCATCGGAATATATTCCTGAAACCTCGTATCATTCAAGATATGAGTCATTAGCTCAGTTTTTACCAAAAAATAAAAAAAAGCTTACATTAAAAGATATTTTTAAAGCTGTAATAAAACTAAGAAAGCACAAGTTACCGCAGGTAGAAGAAATTGGAACACTAGGCAGCTTTTTTTTGAATCCATTCGTAAGCGTTGAGCATTTAAACAAACTAAAAGAACGTTTTCCGGATATACAGTACTACCCAATAGATAAAATGCAGTATCCAGCTTTAGATGATCCAAAACTAAAAAACGTAGAAATTGTAAAAATACCTGCAGGTTGGTTAATTGAAGAGTTTAATTTCAGAGGAAAGTATGTAAAAAATGTTGGATCTTCTGAAAAACATTCACTTTGCTTAGTTGTAAAGGGTATTGCAACAGGAAAAGAAGTACTTGATTTTGCCAAAATTATACAAGATAAAGTTTATTCTGAGACAGGGATTAAAATAACACCAGAAGTTAATATAATCTAATACCAAAACTACACAAATCAATCGTAATAGAGTAGAGATGTCATACATATTTCTACAACCCACTAATACCGCCCTATTTAAAATAGGTTTAGAATAAATTTACAGTATATAATCTAAATATATTTTAAATAGTAGAAAACTCAACTCAAGATAGAGAGGAGCCACTAAGTTTTCGTTTCCAGCATATATTTTAAATAGAGAAGCCAAGGGTATGTAGTAAACTTTAAATATAATTCTATTGTCAGTTTACCCTTAAACTTACCGAAATATAGCAAAACAAGTAACATACTCGACTATTATGTAAAATTTACAAAATATGGAAGAACACAAGTTATTTCCGAAATGCCCTGCTATTCATACAAATATTTTGAACAACTTGTTACTTGATTTATTAATTAACATAGCAGAATTGACTATTGAACAAATATCTAAACCTAGCAAGCAACATAAAAATAGTCGTAATTTTGTGCTACATTTTGGCATCATATACTATGTTGGCATATACATTGAATTACCTACTTTTGATATATAAATTATTAGGTTTATAATAGTATATAAATCTTATAAAATTAATTTCGTATCATTTATAACAATAAATTTGAATAGTATTAATAAACTTTCTAAAGATATAATAAACTTAATCGCTGCTGGTGAGGTTGTGGAGCGCCCAGCTTCTGCATTAAAAGAACTGCTAGAAAATTCAATCGATGCAAAAGCAACAAAGATCATAGTTAATCTAGAAGACTATGGAAATAGCCTTATAGAAGTAGAAGACAACGGAATTGGTATTACTAAAGAAGATTCATATTTAGCTTTGGAGCAGCACGCAACATCGAAAATAAAAACAGAGAATGACTTAGCAAATATATATTCACTTGGTTTTAGAGGAGAGGCATTAGCAAGCATTTCTTCTGTAGCAGAAAAAATCACAATTGTATCGAAAAATAAAAACTCAAAAGCTTTTAAATTAATAAATAATAATAACGATATTATAATAGAGGAGAGTAGCAAGGACATCTCGGGCACCAAAGTATCGGTACATGGTTTATTTAATAATGTTCCAGCCCGAAAAAAATTCTTAAAAAGCGGAAACGTAGAACTTAAGCATTTAAATAATACGTTTATTAATACATCTCTTCCATTTTTAAATATTCATTTTGAGCTTTACCATAACCAGAAATTGATTTACAAATTAAGCAAAACCTCAGATTTAAAAACAAGATTATTTGAGGCTTTTGGTAAAAATGTTGCAAAAAACGTTAATATTACAAATGCTAATAAAGTTAACGGTATTGACAAAATCACCGCAGCAATTGGCAATACCTTTTTAGGTAGAAAAGATTCAAAATTTCAATATATTTTTATAAACAACAGGTTTATTAAAAGTAATCTTATTAATAGTGCAGTACAAAATGCTTTTAGAGGAAATTTACATAAAGATTTAAAGCCAGCATTCTTTTTGTTTATTGAGTTAGACCCATTACTTGTAGATGTTAATGTTCATCCCAGAAAACTTGAAGCAAAATTTACAAACGAAAAAGACATTTTCCTAATTGCATACCAAATTACAAAAAAGAACCTTGAAAGCCTAAACTTAACATTAAAAGAAGACTTAACCTTTAATGAATCAGCACAAGCCTCAAAACTTTCAGATTCTTTAAGCTCAGGTGTTTTCACGGAACATAAAAACAATAATATATCTTATAATAATTCATACTCCCCAAAAACTGCACTAAGCTTTACAAACGAACTATACAAACCAGCATCGTCTTTAAAAAAGCATCCAGCCCAATTTAATACAGGTTTTGTTAACGAAAATAAAGTAGAAGATAGTACAATTGCGGAAAATAGCGATTTAACATTAGATGGAACAATTAATCCAGTACAGCTTTTTAACACCTATATATTTTTTGAAAAAGATGGAGAGGCTGTTTTTATAGACCAACATGCCGCTGCAGAAAAAATAATGTTTGAAAAACTTATAAAACAAGCGGGACAAATAAAAACAAAACCACTACTAATACCTGAAATAATAGAGTTTAAAACCCAAGCTCAAAAGAAGGAATTTAAAACTAATGCAACAGAATTAAATAAATTAGGGTTTATTTTTGAAGATTTTGGTCAAAAATCGATTCAAATAATAGAAGTCCCTGAAGGATTAGATTCATCTAATATAAGAGATTTATTAAGTGATTTCGAAAAAAGTGAAACTGAGCTAGACATTGTTGTGTTCGATGAAATCTTATCGGAATATAATTTAACTAAATCAAATTACTTAAAACTTGCATCAATTGCTTGCCATAGCTCAATTAGAGCAGGGCAGAGGTTACATAACATAGAAATGCAAAACATTATATCGGATTTAAAAGATTTAAAAACATCTTATACATGTCCACATGGACGCCCAATTATATGGAAACTTTCAAAATATGAAATTGAAAAAAACTTTAATAGAGATATTTAAACGTTTTACCAAGCAAAGAATTATTCTTTTGGGTACTGTAATTTTTGCTGTTGCACTTACTATTTTACTTATATTTTGGGTACTAAAAAGAAACATAAATAAGAATGAAGTTGATTTGTTCAACCAAGTAACCGACTCAAGTATTGTGGTAGGTGAATTTAATAACCAGCAAGTTGAATTAGAAGTTGCTAAAAGTTATAGCAAAAGAGGCTTTGGTTTAATGTTTAGAAATAGTTTAGAAGATAATAAAGGGATGATTTTTGTATTTAACAATGAAGATTATAGATCCTTTTATATGAAAAACACCTATATAAGCCTAGATATAATTTTTTTAGATAAAGATTTGAAAATAGTCTCAATAAGTAACAATACTAAGATCAATCAAACCAACGAGCTTTACTACTCTAAAAAGCCAGCAAAGTATGTAATCGAGCTACCTGCAAATTTTAGTGAAAATTATAACCTAAACACAAATACATATTTCAAAGTAACCAAAGTAACTCAATAAACCAATAAATTATTAGTATAGTAAAGAATTCTTCAATATAGTACAAATTTATTATTCGACATATGCAATGTGAGCAAAAATTACAAAAATACGGTATAATATACCGATAAGTAATAAAAATCATGAGTTATTTAATACCAACAGTAATAGAAAAAACTAGACAAGGAGAAAGAGCATACGACATTTATTCACGGCTTCTTAAAGAAAGAATAATATTTTTAGGAAGTGGAATAAATTCAGATGTATCAAACTCGGTTGTAGCTCAACTATTATTTTTAGAAAAAGAAAATCCTGAAAAAGACATTATCATGTATGTAAATTCGCCAGGTGGAGTCGTATACGATGGTTTAGCAATAATAGATACAATGAATTTGATTAAACCCGATGTTGTAACAATCGCAGTAGGTACTGCGGCATCTATGGGAACTGTAATATTATCGAGTGGTAAAAAAGGTAAACGTTTTGCATTGCCTAACAGTGTAATACATATGCACCAGCCACTTGGTGGAGCACAGGGACAAGCTTCCGATATAGAAATAAGTGCAAAAGAAATTCTAAGAATAAAAGAATTACTTACTGATATTTTAGTAAAAAATACAGGGCAAAATAGGGAAAAACTAATTGACGATATGGACAGAGACTATTATTTAACAGCAGACAAAGCAAAGGAATACGGATTGATAGATAAAATTATCTCTAATCCTAAGCAAATTAGAGAATAGTAATTAATTG
>CAZRHM010000070.1:0-4893 GCA_964599845.1 uncultured Candidatus Saccharibacteria bacterium | reverse complement strand
AATGAATTAGATAATAAAACTAAACTTATTAAAGCATTACACTCAAACATTTTTATAAAAGGAGTATGCGATGTGTTTGAAAAACGTATTCTAATTAAACGTATAATACCATTATTAATACCAGGAGGAATTTGTTTAACTTTAAATGGGTTAACTTTAGCACTAAGTCTTAATGCTAATTTCAGTACAAACCTCTCTCTAGCTATAGCAAATTTAATCATATCCTCTTCAAGTATTAGGCATATGATTAATATAATACATAAAGTATACCCAGCTGTTCGAAGACACGAAATGGCACATTTATTAATGACAACTCCTGTACAATACAGTAAAAGGTTAGATTGTAATATTATGCGAAGTGGTTTTATTACTTGTGCAGAAAATATAATAAGTAAGCAGTAATAATGTTATAATTTTTACTAATTATAAACGCAATATTTGCAATTTAACAAAATTTGTAGCTTTAGATGCACCCGTAGCTTTAGCTAAATTCTTAGCGAAAATGAGCTTTTGCTCATTTGAGCTTAGAAGATAGTAATCCCGATAGCGCACCGAAGGTGCAAAGCGTATCGGGACAACTGCTAAACATAGCAATTTAACAAAATTTGTAGCTTTAGATGCACCCGTAGCTTTAGCTAAATTCTTAGCGAAAATGAGCTTTTGCTCATTTGAGCTTAGAAGATAGCAATCCCGATAGCGCACCGAAGGTGCAAAGCGTATCGGGACAACTGCTAACAAAAGCAATTTAGCAATACTTGTAGCTTTAAATGCACCCGTAGCTCAACTGGATAGAGCACCTGTCTTCGGAACAGGGGGTTGGGGGTTCGACTCCCTCCGGGTGTATACAAAAACTAGCAATTACTAATAATAACTCTCTCTACTACTTGATTCTTAAAATATTAATTTCTATTCGTACCGTTAATGGGCATTCATCAATAATGGTTCATAATGTCAAACTTAAATAAAATAGAACTTAGTAATCAATAACACTTTATAAAATAAATCTAAACTTTTTAATGTATAATATTTCAGTTTATAAAATTATATGTCAAATTTAGTAAAGTTAGTTAAACAAAACTATTTGTATATTGTGTTTTTAGTGGCTTTATCCGCTGTGTTTTCGAGTTTGTATTTTAGTGAGGTACAATTATTGCCTCCATGTCCTCTATGTTGGTATCAAAGAATTTTTATGTATCCACTCGTAATTATTTCTGGCATTGGTATATATACCAAAGATTCAGATAATGTAGCAAAATATATTTTAGGATTAAGTATTCCAGGTTTATTAATAGGTTTTTATCACTATCTAATTCAAAAAACATCTTTTTTGCCTGAAAGCACTTTTTGTTCTACAAATTCTGTTTCTTGCTCAGCAATAGATTGGGAAATTTTAGGTTTTGTTACAATCCCTTTTTTATCTTTACTAGCATTCGCATTAATCTGTATTATGTGCGTAATTAAAATATATTCAAGCAAAAAAAATGCATAAATTAGTTAATAAGCTTTATAAAAGCAGGTATCGATTACTATTTGGCCTTGTTTTAATAGCTATAGGTTTATTACAGCAAACCAGTATATTCGATAATGAGGCAGGTTTAAACACAACAACTAAACTTAACGAATTTATTACTCTTTTTTTAAGTTTAATTATAGAAGCGACTCCTTTTGTTTTTTTAGGAGTCACAGTTTCAACATTAGTTGCGATTTTTTTAAAAGATGAATGGGTTATTAAAATTTTACCTAAAAACAGAGCTTTATCTCACATAATTATTTCGTTATTAGGTGTATTTATGCCTGTTTGCGAATGCGGTAATGTACCTGTTGTTAGGAGATTTTTGCTTAAAGGCTTTAGAATTTCTCATTCAATAACATTTTTATTAGCAGCGCCAATTATTAACCCTATAACAATTTGGTCTACTGTTGCTGCTTTTCCAAACAATCCGGAAATTGTAATTTTTAGAATGGGTGCAGCACTCTTTATAGCTAATTTTTTAGGAATCTTACTAAGTTTTAATAAGAACGATGAAAGATTTTTAACCGAAGAATTTTATAAAGAAGTTTGTGATCATGATCACTCACATAATCACAAAAATAAATTAGCTCAAGCATTAGATACATTCCAAAGCGAATTTTCAATAATGATTACTGCTCTTACATTTGGTAGTGTAATTGCTGCTTTTTCGCAATCATTTATTCCAAGAGAGGCAATTCAATCAATTGGATCTAATCCATTTTTATCAATATTAGCAATGATTTTATTAGCTTTTGTAATATCTATATGTGCAAATGTAGATGCATTTTTTGCCTCTTCTTTGGCAAACAGGTTTACATTAGGTTCTCTAACATCATTTTTAGTGTTTGGTCCAATGATAGATATAAAAATATTAACAATGTTAAAAAGCACGTTTAAGTTTAAATTTTTGGTTTTAGTTGCAGGATTTGTATTCTTATTTAGTGTAATTATAGGGCTTTTAGTTAATTATATATACTAGTAGTAAATGAATAAATTGTTAAATATAACTACAATAATAATTATATCCGTATTTATTCTAAAGGTTTCTTTAGAAGATAATTTGGATTTTTATATTCATCCACGATATTTTTCTTTAACAAATATTTCTACAATAATTTTATTAGTAGTAGGCGTTCTATCTATTTTCACATTCTTTATATTAAAAAGTTCAACCGATAATGATATTCAAAAAGTCAGAAACGAAGTTAAAAACTATATAAAAAACATATTTAAAGATTCAAAATTTTTGCTTGTTTTAGCATTGCCATTTTTATCTTTTATTTCTTCTATTGCGTTTGTTATAGCAGGAATTTTAATCTTACTTCCTATAAAAAATAGCTATTTCGATAAGACTTTCTCTAAAAAAAATGGAGCAGAGGGTTTAATTGGAATCGCTTTAGTTTTAATTGTAGTAACAATTGCATTGTTTATACCTGCAATGCCTTTAAAATCAGAAACATTTAAGCAACGAAGCTCAAATATAAATTCAATACAATTTCAATTAGATTCATCTTCTTTTAATAAATTTAGAGGAAACACCGAAACTTTGAATATAAAAGAATGGGTAGCTACAATTAATTTTAGTCCAGATATTTATGATTTTGAAGATAATAATGTAGATATTGTTGGTTTTATTTTTAATCCCGGAAATTTAAGCAAAGATTATTTTTTAGCTGCGAGATTTATTGTTACATGCTGTGCAGTAGACGCATCACCAATTGGTTTAATTGTTAATTACAAAGATTGGCAAAATCAATTTAAAACCGACGATTGGGTAAGGGTTAAGGGAAAAATGAAGGTTGAAAACATTAATGGTAAGAATGAATTAGTAATTATCCCATCAGATATTGAGGTAGTTAAAGTTCCAGATAAACCTTATTTAACTTAGTAATTTGGACTTATAATAGCTAACTTTTTGAGTGACGAAATATTATTAAATTTTGTAAAGTTAAAATGAATAAATCAGATAACTTTAAAACAATAACAATTACTACCTTTGTAATTACAATATTAATACTGGTAGTACTTTTTGTATTAAACATTAATAAAGGTTTAGAAATTAGAACTTTTAATATTGAGGGTAGAAAAGAAAGTGCTTTTTTAAATAGCAATTCAGTTAAAATTGAATTTAATACACCATTAAAAAATTATACAGACTCAGAATTAAAAAACCTTATAAAAATAAATCCAAAAGTAAACTTTACTGCATTTTCTAACTCAACTACTTTACTGATTAGATTTGACGAAGGCTTAAAAGGCAATACAAACTATAAATTACAAATTAGTACAGGAATCCAAGACATTTATTCTCGTGAGTTATCTACAAATCCAGAATATGAATTTAAAACCAAAGATTTAGAGTTTGCATATATAAATTATCAAGTTAATAAAAAAAAGCTTGTTCGAAATAATATAGAGCTAAACAACGAAAAAGTAATTTTTGAAGCTGAAAATATTGTAGATTTTGATTCTAATAATTACTATTACGCAATAGTTACGGAACATACAAACAGAACAAATAATATTGTTTTATTAAATAAAAATGGAAATATAATTAAAGATTTTGAATTAAAAAACAAAAGAATAAGAAACGTAGTACTCTCAAATAAGTTTAACGATTTAATATTTGTAAGTATAGATATTCAGCCTTCGGAAGGCTTTCCAATCCCTTTAGATGTTGGAATGTTGAATATATACAATATAGAGTCCGAAACGCTGCGAAAAGTTAGCTTTAAAGATAACAATATAGAACCGGGAGATTTATTTTTTGCACCTGATGGAAAAACTCTGTTAATCAAAAATCAATTAGGCTCAGAATATTATTTAACAAATATTTCAGATCAAAATCCCGAACTTATAGCAGTCGGGAAACATTTACAAAGTGGTGGATTTAACTATTTAGGAGACCAAATCGCATTTATAGACTACGACCCATTAGAACAATTTGAATCTTTACCATATATATCGATATATAACGCAAGCCGTGATTCTACAAATATACAAAACACAGGAACATTTAATATAGATCCAAGATTTTATAATTTAAAAAATAAAATTCTATTCAGCGAAAAGTATAAAGAACTAGAAAGCACCAAAGGTATTTTTAAAATCTCAGAATTCGATTTAGATACAAAAAAAACAAAAGAAATATTACGTATAGAAAATTTAAGCTTGGAATTACCTCAAATTAGTTTTGACGATAACTACTTACTTATAGAAAAATTTAGCAAACAAGATTTAACAACTTTTCAAAACCTACGACCTTACGAATTCCAGGCAAAACCACCTACAGGCAAACTAGTACTTTATAACTTACAAACAAAACAGATTATAAAAGATGACATTGTCGGTATTGAGGCTGTTTGGGAATAAAGTTAATG
>CAZRHM010000069.1:0-4905 GCA_964599845.1 uncultured Candidatus Saccharibacteria bacterium | reverse complement strand
AGTTTTAAAAGATCATAAAGAATTTAAATGAAAAACTTAGAAAATTTAGAAAAAACAATAAAATTCGAGTTTAAAAACAAAGCATTGCTAATAGAAGCACTTACCCATAGATCTTACCTTAATGAAAATAAAGACTATAAAGGAAGTAATAATGAACGTCTTGAGTTTTTAGGTGATGCAGTATTGGAGCTGGTAGTTACCCAATATCTTTTTAAAAAATATACCCAGTTACCAGAGGGAATACTTACAAGTATAAGATCATCTTTAGTTAGAACTGAAAGCTTAGCTGCAGAAGCATTAAAAATTAAACTAGGTGAATACATTCTAATGAGTAACGGAGAAGAAGTAACTGGGGGTCGAGAAAGACCATACATACTAGCAAACACCATGGAAGCTCTAATTGGCGCAATTTATTTAGATAGAGGCATGACAGCAAGTACAACATTCGTTACTGAGCAGATTATTTATAAAGCACAAGAAGTAATCGATAATAAGCTTTATATAGATGCAAAATCAAGACTGCAAGAAGTAATACAAGAGGAATTCAAAATAACACCTAACTATGTATTAAAATCTGCAACAGGACCTGATCATCATAAAACTTTTGTAATGGCCGCAATGGTAGGAGAGCACCAAATTTCAGAAGGTTCAGGAGAAAGTAAGCAAAATGCAGAACAACAAGCAGCAGAAACCGCTCTAAAAAATTGGGAAGAAATTAATACAAAATTGTCAAAAATTATTAAATAGCGTAAAATTAATGACTAGCAGAGATTTTTCTGTTAAAATCATTAACGTAATTAACTAATTATTTCAGAATAATGGTAAAAATCAGATTATCTAGATTTGGTAGAAAACACTTACCACACTATAAAGTGATAGTAACAAAAGCAAGAGAAAAAAGAGAAACAGATCCTATTGAATTTGTAGGTAGTTATTCTCCAATTACAAAAGAAATAATTTTAGAAAAAGAAAGAATAGAGTATTGGCTTTCAGTTGGGGCTAATCCGTCAGACACTGTGAAGAGGCTGCTTATTAAAGAAGGGTTAATTAAAGCACCTAAAGCAACAAGAAAGTTCAATAAAGAAGCTGGTAAAAAAGCTACAGAAAGAAAACAAAGAGATGAAGAAGCAGCTCAAGCGGCAAAAGAGGCTGAAGCTAAGCCCGAAGCAGAAACTACAGAAGAAGCTACAGCTTAAAATTTAAAAAAATAAATATTAAATACAGATCCGATACGATCTGTATTTTTTTATAAATTAGTGAAAAATTCAATTATTATTCACTTGCAGTATTATTAATGCTTCTACTATCAATATATTCCTGTACTTCTTCATCTATTCTAGCAGTTGGAGGTACTTGTAAATATGAAGCATTAAGTTGCTCACTTCCTGACTGGAACTGAAATTTTACAACAGTTAAAGTTAGAATCCAGTTTCTGGCCTCATCATTATTTTGTGATAAAGACATCTCTTGGACCACAATAAAGTCATCTAATAAACTTAATCCTTCAATAAAATTCATAATCCCTTCAAAACTACCCACAACATTAAATAAATTAGGCACTTCTCTTACTACCAATGAGCTATTTGAAAAGGTAGTGTTATCTACTTTAATATCACTTAATCTTTGGCTTGTAAGAGTTAAATTATTACCACGAGCAAGCTCAGTTATTTTGTTTTGAAAATTCACAACTTCAGTTTGTCCTGTTGGAGCTAATGAGTTAATTATTTCTAGATCGCTTATTAACTTAGCAGAACGTGCAGCTAAATTTTGAAGTGATACAATTTCTTCTCTTGTATCTTCAATCTCAGAACTTTGCTCATTTACTTCTTCAATTTGTTCAAAAATTTCCGAAATCTTTGGCAAAATTAATACCCCTACTATTATTAAAAAAATTAGTATTATTATTAATGGCAGAATAAAAATGGTCAGAACACTTTTTATTTGTGACAATTTTTTCTTATTTTTTTTATTATTCTCCATTATGCTGTTATTTCAAATTGTAAAAGTAAAACGGACTGCCCAGGATTCGAAGTGTCTATCCTTCTTACATAAAGGTTTTGCAAACTTTCATTAGATTTTCCTCGCTCAAGTATTTGTATTGCATCTTGTGGATTATTTATTCTTATATTTAAAACAAAAAGTCCAGAATCTTCTCTTTCGTAATTTAGTATATTTCCATTGCCTTGAACTATCTGGTTAGAAATTTCAATAAAACGGTTTGGCTTTATATCTTTGGTTAAAGCTTCTTTTAACGAACTTGACTTCCTTATTAATTCTCCATTTACCGACCTTATAGAATCGAATGACTCAACTTGAGTATTTAATGAATTTATTCTTCCATTATTAGTTGCAATTCGCACATCAATCAAAAATAGCTGTATTAAATTAAGCAATAAATATGCAAAAATGCTTACAAAAATTAGTATGAAAGAGTAGAGTACTGAGTCATCACGCTCAACGAGTTTTGCAATTTCTTCTCTTGATCTTTCGGGCAAAAGATTAAATTCAAATAGTTTTGTAGTTTCGTAACCTGTTACTTTTTCCATTAACTAAAATAAACCTTTAAGTGAAAGTCCTAGTGCTACATTATAGCTACTTAAATTTAGAGTCTGTGATTGCTTATTTAATCGACTAGGTATAGATATTTTTGAAAAATTATTAACAATAGTTGTATTGATCCCTATTTTACTCGATAAATATTCATCAAATTTAATTAAATTACTACCTCCCCCTGTAATAAATACTTGTTGGATCACTTGCGTACCAAGTTTTTGATTTGCATATTCTAATGTTCTAATAATTTCGTTAACAATTAAATCTACTATCGGCTGTATTGAACGAGATATTTTACCTTCGCCTGCTGTAAAATCTAATCCAAATGTAATCTTATATTTTTCTGCCTTCGATTCTTCCATTCCGTAGTCTGAAGCAATAACCTTAGTTAATGCATTCGATCCTGTACCTAGAGTTTGTGAAAATACAACTGATTTATTTCGAGCTAAAATTAAGTTGGTATTTTCTGCTCCAAAATCAACAATTAGTGCATCTTTTACCACTTCATAATTTGCGAAAACGCTTCTTGCTACAGCTAAGGCTTCAGTTTCAATTGCAAGTAAAGATAATCCTGCTTTTTTAAGTAAGTTTTGGTAGCGTGCAATTAAGTCTTTTGGTGCAGCTACTACATACCAATTAACCATTTCTTGACTATCTTTTGTAAATGTATCTATTTGCATGTAAGCTAAATTTAGTTCCTTTATATCTATTGGGATTAATGGCTTTGCTGCCCAGTGAATAGCTTCGTCTAAATCTTTTTTGTCCAATTTAGGTAAAGTAATTAAGCGTGAAAATATCGCCGATTCTGGTAGTGATATTACACAATTTTTAGTTTTAACTTTTGACGCTTTTATAACTTCTTTAACTTTACTTACTAAAGAATCCACACCTATTTCGGTTGTGTTGTTTAATAAATTTGAATCAACTTTCTCAGAATTCAGTGCAACCAATTCAAAACCTTTGCCTTTTTGTTTAACTTGGCAAAGCTTAAGTGCAGAATCTCCTAAATCTAATCCAAACAATTCGGGAATGTTTGCCATTTAATAATTATAAAATCTAACTTAACTATATTATATTAAATGAAAATGTTAATAAACTAAAGAGTTAAAGTATCTTTTGTTATAAAAGCATAGTTAAAAATTGAATCAATCTGAGAACCTAACGGTATAAATGACTCAACTGTTGCGACTGGACTAGAGGGATCTTCACTATCAAATGATTTAGCCTCAAAACTTCTAATCTGATACGGAAAAACTGAAGGATCTGTAGGTGTAATAGAAATTTTTGTAGAAGAAAGACTACTCAAATTACTTCGAGGTATAACTGTTAAGTTCATTGGATAGTAGTTCGCCTGAAAGTTATCTATAGAGCTAACAGTAAATTGAAGGGATGTAGCCACATTTTCAGCATCGAAAATAGAAAAATTAAATACACTTTCTGAATTTGGATCATTTCCTTCTCTTGAATCAAAAACATTTTGCAAATCATAAACGTCTCCTATATTTTGTATTTCCTCATTATTATCCCAGACTGAATTCCCATTAGCATCTATAAAATATGTTATTGATAATTCCATTGCAAAATTTTCTCCCCAGTTTATTTGAACACCATTTCTATATCCATTAAGATTAACTGTTAAAGCTTGATCTTTTTTTATACTTAACTCATTAATATTTTTTGAATCTATGGCTGTTAAACTTGTATCTATTGTAGTCGCAGCATTGATTTCGTCCGAAAAAGTACACTCATATATATTATTTTCTTCTTGCTGGACAGATGAACAGGTAGCAAAGTCATTACCTATATTATTCAAATCTTCATTATAGTTACCATACTTTTCAATTACTCTTTGAAGTTGTGATTCTGCTACATTATATATTTGCTGGTACTTTTGCGATGTGCTCACTTGCCCAACATCTCTGTTTAACAAAATAACTGTACCCGATACTGCCATTGCTACAACCGTTAATACAAGTAATGTTACAAGTAAAATTTGTGCTTTCTTTTTTGATTTTGTTCTATAATTCATAGTTTCTGGTAGAAATGCTTAGCTGTCGAACTACGTTATTAATATTTAAATTTGGATTTGTATGAGCTGCACTTATAGTTAATAATATATTATTTCGAAGATCCGAAGAATTTGCAACAAATCCAGGCTCGAATTGAATTGAATTCAAAGAAAAAATATTGCTAGTTTTATAGCTAACACCTTGATCTTCACCTATAATAATATTTCTACATATTTTGTTTTCTTCGCATACACTCCATTCAATTATTTCTCCATTACGAGATAGGTTACAAGAATTTCCTTCACATACAGATACAACATCTGCATTTCGCAAATCTTGAAGT
>CAZRHM010000068.1:0-4964 GCA_964599845.1 uncultured Candidatus Saccharibacteria bacterium | reverse complement strand
ATCTGACCAAATTTTTGCTGGAATTTTACCTGTTTTATCGGCTAATGTAATGTTGTAATATGGTTTACTGTTTTTATCTTCCGATTTTGAAGATTCAACTATAGCAAATGTTTCATTCTCAAATACCAGACCTTTTTGTAATTCTTTTATGTATAGTGTTTTCATATTTTAAATTTAGTTAAGATTTTTGAACAATTCATTATAGCAAGAAAGCATTTTAAATTTTCAATTTGAGCTAACCTCCGTATTCTGCAAAGTAGTATAACCAGATTGCAGCTAACGCAAATAGTTGTATCCCTACTTTTAAGAGAATTATCAGTGCTGCTTTTCCACGTAATAGTAAAGTATTACCAACAAGTTTTAATAAGTTCCAAATTAGTGATATTACAGTAACAATTAAAAGTGCAATACCTATAGCTAAAAGTGCACCTTGTTCGCCCAACATTGTTTCTTTTAAAAATTGAAAAGCTAAATAAGGTACTATAATTGATCGTATTACAACCCATAGAACTGCAGAAAACATAATAATTTATAATTTAATAATTAAAATTCAACGCTAATATTATTACAAATTAGTTAGAGACTGTGCAAATACTTTCTTTTTTTACCAATTAAACATGCTGATGCTTAAAGCTTTTGAATTTGTGAGAAGCTCAAAACAAAATGCTATTGGACTTGTCCAAGATCTCTTTGGTTTGCACTAATTGTTATGTGTTGCCACAAGTCTATTGTGAACCACCTCGTTTTTTGTATTATAACCGTACACTCTCATCACGAATCGTATCAAACTTATTTCGCATAAGGTTCTTAAATTAGTATGTAAAAGCCAGTCTAATTTAGTTATTGTAAGCTAACAAATTTCAGTTTTCTAATTATTTGTTCTTCGATTTAAGATCTTTTAATGTGTCTTTTTCAAATGTTTCTTTGAATTTTGAACCTCGTATTTTTTCTATAAAATTCAAGGTATATTCTTCAGTTAACCTTAACCTGTATACTATTAAACCGCCAGTAATTAAAATTAGTGCAATTAAAATATACCTACCATTATCGTCAAATAGTCCAGTTTCTGGTATTGGTACAATAATTGATGGTACATCGCATTCTATTGGTGTGTTTAGCTCAAATGTATCGGTATTGTTTTCAGTTGTATCTGTATCGTACTGAACGGTTGCTGCATTATCTACACCTGTAAATATAAATGCTAGCAAGTTGTTAACTGGTATAGTTATTGAGTAAGTATAGTCCCTACTTTCACCAGAGTTAAACTCTCTTTCTTCTTCAGAACCAATCCATGTAATAACCCCATTAGAATAACTACCATAATTAGGTTCTATGTCCGCTGGTGCTATTCCAGCATTAACAAATCTTTCATCTAATTCATCAGTAACCTGATCTATTATGCCTGTTACTGGACCAATGTTTGTAACAGTTACAGTATAGTCTATTCTTACCCCACCATTTTCTAAGCAAACAGGCGAAGAAGTTTTTATTATTGAAAACGCTGGTTCTTCTGGTGCATCTGAATCTGCAGTAAGACTTTGTTGACAAGATGCTGTTCCTACAACAGAATTGTCTGTTCCATCTGTTAAGATTCTTACATCGTAATCTCCATTTGCGATAGCGACACCAGCTGTAGTTGCAGCTTCCCATCTAAACCTATATGTCCAGGTTGAATTCTGTGCATTACGTACAGACGGAGTATAAACAGCCACTAAAGTGCTTGCTGCATTATTAGCGTCTCTTCCTGCAACTGAAGTTGATGGATCAGGACCTGTAACTCTTAACCTTATATTTGGATACGGATTAGTTGCTGCCGTATTTCTATATACCAATGTGTATTCCATTATGTTTCCTTCGCCAGCTCTTATAGTAGTTGAACTAGGTGTTGTTAAACTTAAACAAACAGGAGTAACGTTTTGACATTGCAAATTACAATTTTGAGCACCTGGTGCATTATAGTCACATTGTTCACCGCCATTTACAACACCATCACCACAATATGTACAAGCACCTGGCGCTGATGGGGCAGAGGAAGCAATGTTTCTACACTCCGAAACAACATCTCCACCGGGTGCTTGTCCAACCGTAGTACAAATTCTATAAGTATTTGTTCCTGCTCTTTCACAAAGTTCTCCTGATTGACAAACCCCATCTCCACAAAATGGCGGAGCCTCTACAGATGTAGAACCTGTACCTGTCACCGAAGTTCCAGATGAGCTTGTGCTAGAAGAAGATGAACTAGAACTTGATGTATTAGACGATCCACCGCCCGTACCTATACAATTTACATTTGCACCACAAGATGTTTGTTCTCTAAAACAAGATACATTCCCGTTTCGTGAATAACAATTTGAGCAAGCGTCGCCATTTCCTCCTGCAACTCTATCACCACAACCAATAAATATTGAGCCTGTATTTGTTTGCTGTGATCTTCTACATACCCTTCCATCATTACTATTACTACATGTAAAGCCAAGTGGACATGAACCTTGACCAGTACCAGTACATGGATCACCACCATTATAACCACAAGCATCTGCTCTTACACAACCTGACCAACCTGTAGAACGACATACTCTTCCAGCACCAGCACCACAACCATCACAACTAACTGAATATTCTAGCGCTCCGCCAGCTGGTGGATTACATTGTGGAATTATTCTACTTTGAGCAGGAGATTCGCACGCGCCTAATGGTAAATTTGGATTTCCACATGCTCTACGTCCATTTGCACAAGTTAAACAACTTAATTTATAACTTCCACTATATCCACACGATGCATTATTTGTGCATGCTTCACCTAACCCTGCTGTTCCTCCTGCAGGTGCTGGTTGACCGTCTTGTCGTAAACATGCACATATATTGTCACCTTGATGAATACATCTACAATTTGCTCCAGATGGAAGAGAGTTATACGCTTGTCCTCTGCATGATTGTGCAGTTGGCAAAGCATTTGAACATCGGCCTGCTGTACCACCTCCACCAGTAGTAGTAGTTCCACCTGTTGAACTTCCACCTGCATTACTACCACCTGTATTTACACAGGCTGATCTACATACATTATCACTACATCGAAATGTACCAGGACAACAACTTCTACCACCACTGATAGCTTGTCCAGCCTGTACACAACTGCTTCCTGTAGGTGCTCTTCTTACACAACATGTTTGCATACCAGTAGGTGCACCAAAACAGCCAGCACCTGAAACTTCTTCATTATTGTTGCAACTAGCTTTACAATTTCCACCTGCTTGTGCAGTGCATGTATTAGTTGCAACACAAGCGCAAGCTGATCCAGAAGTCCTTAAACATGTACATGAGCCCCCAGCAATTGGAACTGTTTGGCCTATTCTTTGACAATTATTGTTATTATTTGCACCACTGCATGTATTAGTACTTCCACCTCCACCACCTGCACCTGAACCACTTGCTGCACCACCTCCACCACTTGGTGGACAATCCGCTGGACAGTTTTGATTATTTTCTCCTCCTTGACATTGCCCATTACCGCATACAGGGCCTCCTCCACTACAGCTAGGACATTCGCCACGTACACATGCATAGTAACCTGCTTCCCACTCGGCTTGAGTATGGCAAACTCTGTTATCGCCACAACAATTATTCCCAGCTACAGAAGTTCCTGAATCTCTTTTAGATACGCTAAAAGCAACCAAACCTGTTATTAAAAGTAGTGCTACGGTAAGCACCAACATAATTATTGCTATTTTTTTTCTTTCTAAGCTTATCATTCGTTACTTTGTTAAATTTAATATATTCATTTTCAAGTCTATAATGTTGATTATGCTTTGAGAAATAATAGTATTTTTTTCTTCTAATTCTTCACACTGGGATTCTTCTAAATAAACAAGCTCAGCATATTCAAAATCATTTGAACTGTGGAACATATTGGTAATGCAATTATTATTTTCTCCTGAACCGAAAAAGTAAGTTACTGATTTAAATTCATTGTTAGAAAGGACTTGTTTTAGGTTATTGTTATTTATTCGTTCAAATAATTCTTCTTTGTTATTATCGATTTCTGAATCTTCTGTATATGCATTAAAATTTAGTATCATTTTGGTATCGTCAGAAAGTTTAAAATAACAAATTAATGGTGTAAGTTCGGTTACTCCAACTTGAAGACTGTAGTTTTCGACTTCAGAAAGCTCAGTGTTTAAAGATTGAATGGACTGGTTTGTTATAAAAGATTCACAATCTGAACTGGCAAATGCATCGAAAACGCTATCAAAATTATATTTATATGCACTACCTCCAAAACCTGATACATTTACTGATTCATTATTTGGTTTAATAAAACTATAAATAACATAGGCTCCCAAACCAACTACTAAACCAATAAGTCCAATTAATAATATAACTACTATGTTTTTCATTGTTATATTAGATTTCCAGCTATTTCTAAAACACTATATATTAAAAAGAATGTAAATGCTATAGAAATTACTGAAAGTAGGTATCGAGTATACAGACCGGCTTTTATGTGTTTTTTGCTAAGACTTGTTATTTTTACAAACTCGCTATACTTACTAAAATTATGTTTAGTTAGCAATGTACATACTATTCCAAAATTTATAAGCCACAAAATCATAAGTAAGTACCCAACGTACGAAAAGAAGCTTAATATAGTTAAAAATACTATATTAAATACAGCAAAAATACTAATTATAGATTTTGTTGTAAATACAGTTTTACCTTGCAATTCATCAAAAGCAATTTTTAAACCTGAATAAAGTCCAAAAATAAACAGTATAAAGTATGCCATTAGACCTAATATTCCGTGACCTTCAATTAACGATGCAAATTGAGATTTAGCCGCAACTGTTCCTCCAGAGCCAAAACCTGACAGAAGCGTTAAAAAATCTGCACTTACTAGTTTAAATGAACTTGAAATAGCTCTAACTGGTGTTTCGAATGTTGTTAAAACATCATTTGTTCTTATTACT
>CAZRHM010000067.1:3003-4965 GCA_964599845.1 uncultured Candidatus Saccharibacteria bacterium | reverse complement strand
AAGGAAGGATTCTCGAATTTTATTGTAGTTTAAATCATCGCCAGGAACTTTAGTTATTTTTAGTTTATCTTGTCTGTTTTTTGTTTCTATTGTAATGTTATTCAATAAAATCTATTGGACAAACAAATTCATTATTATCTCCACTTGAAGATTTCATTTGTTGACTATGAATTTCTCCTTTACTATTGTACGTAGTCCATTTACCTACAGGATTGCCATTATCAAAAAAGCCAGATCTTTTTATTGTCCCGTCTACTCTGTACCATTCCCAGTATCCTTCGGTTTACCATTAACAATTTTTCCTTTAGACCATTTAGTTTTACCATTTGCATGGTATTTTATTGTATAACCATTAATTACTTCTAACTTTTTTTCTTTCATAGATAATTTTAGCAAAATTAAGATTTCTTGGTATAATTACAAGTCTAGTGGAGAGTTGACAGAGTGGTCGAATGTACTCGTCTTGAAAACGAGCGTCCCGCAAGGGACCGGGGGTTCGAATCCCTCACTCTCCGAGTGCCCCCGACAAAGTCTGAGGCAATCGGAGAGTGTTAATAATGAACCCAGTATTTCCAAATGCACTATGTTTATATTCTCAAAAGTTTAAAAGATTCGACTTATTATGTTGGTTATACTGCTGATTTAGAAGCGCGCATAAAAACCCACAATAAAGGAAAGAATAAGTACACCAAGGGACACATTCCTTATGAGCTGTTACATAGTGAAGCTTTTGAGAATATAAAAGAAGCTAAGATTAAGGAAAAGAAAATTAAAAATAAAGGCGCAAAGAGGTATTTGGAAATACTAAGTTCCCCTGCACCTATGGTGCAGGACTAGTCCTGATTTTGATTACATCAAAATCAGGGGAATCCCTCACTCTCCGCCAGTTATCGCTTATTCGCACCCGATTAATTTCGACTAGTTGCTCAACTATCGGAGTGAATTTAATACTTATAATTTCCTTGTTATCTACTTCGACTCTGTCAATAAACAGATTCAGATATTGGCGTTTAATTTCATCTGGGGCGGAGGTGTAGGTTGCGTAGATATTTTCTGTTAATCTTAGTAATTCACTAAGTATAGTCACCACCTTGTCGTGCCCTGATTCTAATTGAGCGAGTTTTTTCTGCTCTTTAGCAAGATCTATCTTAAATCGCTCATATATTCGAGCAAATTCTTCATGATTTATGATTCTGTCCATTCGATCATCTTCTGCATTTGCCATTCGGGTTTCTATCTTTGCAATATTTTGTTTGATTGCTGTTTTTTCTTCTGTCTCGGTTTCTCGCACTTCTTGGATTATGTTTTTAGCTTCTTTCATAATCTCGTCTTTGAAAATTTCTTCGAATTCTACTACTTTGAAAATATCCGCTACCATGGTTTCTAGTTCTTCCATGCGAATATATACTCTTGAACATTCTTTTTTCTTTTTGGTGTTTTTACATCCGAAGTAAAAGTAGGTAACCAATAAAAACACCTGAGAGGACGGTTAATGATTCCTGAATACTCCTGTTCAGTAAGCCACACAAACCATACACGTTATAGATTGGGTCCCCTTTTTCAAAGGGAACCCAATCTCTCCCTCGACAAATGTAACTTTCGTTAATTTAGTCGGTATGGTTTGTGTGTGAGTTTATAAAGTGTTTATGAGTTGGTATGTTTGTTATTGATTGAGGACTATTCCATTTCCATTGAAGATTTTTGAGAAGACTATATTTGGTATTTTAAGATTTTTAGAGTAAATGCCGATATCTCTAGGGTCGTGGACAATAATTGAGTTTCCGTTGAATCCTATTGCCAAGATCATGTGTTTAGATGTTTTCTTTTCTGAGTCAATTGGTAAATAAAGCTCTTTTTGATCTAGATTATCAATATCTGGAACACTAACAGAACAGACAACAGGTTTTCCTAAATCTATCTGAGACTTTACAAAATTAATATTCATGTAGCTAAATCGCTTGA
>CAZRHM010000067.1:0-2993 GCA_964599845.1 uncultured Candidatus Saccharibacteria bacterium | reverse complement strand
CCACCATGTTTCCAGCCAATTTCTGGAATATAATTCTCATCAGTTTTGAATGATGCCCAATCTTCATTTATCTCTCCGCCATAAAGGTTAGTAAGCATCGCAATGCATGCAATTCCACAATCTCCTGGTTTCCCACTAATATATTTCACATCCAAAAGCCGTTTTGGATTGGTCAAAGGAGAATTAGATCGAACTTGATTAATTTTGGTGAGCATTATTTTTAAAATTTTTTTCATACAAGAAATTATACAATCAATTCTAAAAAATAATGAGGGCATAAATTCCCAACTAACCCTCAAACTGCAAAAAATTATTCATCTGAAACGCCATTGAGCTTGACTGCTTAAGGGCAAACAGTTTTTGTTTAAGATTGAAAAAGTCTTGCTGAGAGAACAAAATCAACTTGCGAATATATGGGCTGGCTCTCCGTATTAAGTTATAAACTCACAAAGTGATTATATAATTTAATTTTGTATTTAAGGTGAGGGAAAGGTTAGACTCGAGATCCTTTTAAATAAGTCCATCTTGAATTTATGTAGGATATGGTCGCAATTTTCAGTATTTGCTGAATCTTCATTATTTAGAAAAAAGGAATGATTTTTCAATACTGATACCTAGTTCTTCAAGCATATATTGCACTAAATTATTCCCAGGCTTATTACTCCAGCGAAATCTAAAACAATGACCTTATTTATAAGCCAATTTTGCAAATTATTCTAATAGCTGATTCTAAACGAATAGTTTTTTTTCGTCCTGTAAGTCTACAAATTATAATTAATAAAAAAACTGAAATATTTGCCTTTTACATTCGTTAAAAGTATTAGCAGTAAAGAATATTTAGGATTTGTAAAAAACAAGACTTAAAAGTTAAAAATGATATAATGAAAAAAGTTATACAGAATTTGATGGCAAAAAACAGTAGTAAAAAAAATTCTATTCGAAAAAATAGATTTGATATTGTGCGAGAAAATAAAAGAAAGCTTGCGACAAGAGTAAAAGGGCATCATAAAAAGTTCAATCTAACTATTGGTAAAAAATTTGCAAAAGTTATTCTTTTAGTTATTACTCTGTTTCTAATAATTGGATTGGCAGGTTCAGTTTATGCATTTAGCATTCTGCAACAATGGACAGAAGAAATACCGTCTGTAGATGAACCTTTTAAAAACCCACCTGTTTCGACCCAGCTATACGATAGAAATGGTAATACAGTACTATACAAAGTTATTGGAAGCCAAAATAGTGACGAGGTAAATATTTCAGAGATACCTGAGCTTGTGAAGTGGTCGTTTATAGCTGCTGAAGATGTTAATTTCTATACTCATAATGGTTTTGACACTTCGGGGATGATTCGTTGTGGAGTAAAATACGTGACTGGAGGAGGTGGAAGTCTTTGTGGTGCAAGTACAATTACCCAACAAATGTTAAAAATTACAGCTTTAAATAAAATAGAAAGCAGAGTTGAGCGTAAAGTAAAAGAGATCTTTATGGCAACTAGAGTTGAACAGTTGAACGAGAAAGACGATATTTTACAAATATACTTATCAGTTGCACCATTTGGATCAAATGTAGTCGGTGTAGAAACAGCTTCAAAGTACTATTTTGGAAAAGGAACCAAGGATTTAACATTAGCTCAAGCAACAATTTTGGCGGCTATAGTGCAAAATCCGTCGTATTTATCACCAACAGTTCCGGTTAATGGTGATGTAGAAACAGCACAAGTTAGAGTTAAGGCAAGGCAGCAATATGTATTAGATCAGCTTTCTAGATATAAAAATCTTATTAATGACCAAATAAAAGAAAATGCTAAAAAAGCTGCGCAACAAAACGGTACAGAGTATTCTGAAGAATCTTTACAACTACTTACCGATGAACAAATTGAAGAAGCAAGAGAAGAAGAGTTGAAGTATAAAGCTCCAATTGCTACAGACAAGCTTGCAGGACATTTTGTTGATTTTGCCCTTGCTGAATTACAAACAAAAAATTATAAAAACGGTGAAGAACCATTTACTTTAGCAGATTTACAGAATGGTGGCTATAGAATTACTACTACTTTAGATTATGAGTTACAAAAAATTGCCGAAGAAACTGCTAAAAAATATGGCGATGAGTATACTTACTGGAACGTACATAATCTTGCTTTAATGACTATGACTCCTTCAAATGGAGAGATCATAACAATGGCAGGATCCAAAAGTTTTGCAGGTGAAAAAGAAGGATGTGACGCTAATGGTGAAAATTGTTGGTACGACCCTCAAGTTAATGTTTTAACTTCATTACAATCACCAGGTTCAACAAATAAGCCGTTGGCATATTACCTTGCATTTGAACAAGGATTACTCTACCCCGGTAGCTTGCTACCAGACGTTCCACTAAAAATTGGTGATTACGATCCAAAAAATTGGGATAGTAGGTATAGAGGTGTTGAGCAAACAGCAAAAGAAATGCTTAGACAATCACGAAACATGCCAGCTCTAATTACAATTGAAATGGTAGGTGTATCTAATTATGTGCAAGCAGCTAGAGATTTTGGATACACTACTTATACTGATGAATCACAGCTTGGACACTCAGTAGTATTAGGTGGAACTTCTGTTTATCCTTACGAACATGCAGCAGCTTTTGGAGTATTTGCAAATCAAGGTGATTACGTAGCAACAGAATCAATACTAAAAATAGAAGATAGAGAAGGTAATATTATTTACGAAGCAAAGCCGCAAAGGAAAGAGGTTGCAAGTCCACAAGGAACTTACTTGCTAAATCAAGCTTTACATAATTTATTTGATAGCGTAAGCAGAAACATTAGTTGGGATGGTAGAGATGTGGCAGGTAAAACAGGAACATCAGAGAACAACATAGATTCATGGTTAGTGATGTACTCTCCTGATTTTGTAACAATTGGTTGGGCAGGAAATAATAATAACGATCCATTAAACCCAACATATGGATATCCAGGCTATGTAGTATCACCATGGCTACTGGAATACATGGCAAGA
>CAZRHM010000066.1:0-4998 GCA_964599845.1 uncultured Candidatus Saccharibacteria bacterium | reverse complement strand
ACAATAAATTTACTATTATGGTAACTAATATATTTACTTTGTATATACATTTTAGTATAATTATATGGAATTCAAATGGGATCAAAACAAAAATTTAAAAATTATCGAACTCAGAAGTATTAGCTTTGATGAAATACTTTTAGAGATTGTTAGTGGAAACTTGTTAGCAATAATTTTTAATAGTAGTCGCAATCATGTAGGACAGCCAGCCATGGTAGTAAAACATAATAATTACTGTTATAAAGTTCCTTTTGTTGTTGATGGAGAAACAATATTTTTAAAAACTATATTTCCCGACAGAAAACTTACTAAATACTTTTTACATAAACTAAAATGAACAAACAGAGTTTTCAATTTATAGATAAAGAAGAAGAGATGCTAATTACTGAAATCGAAGCAGCAATAGAACGCGGAGAATATTCACCACTTACAGGTAAAGAATTCGATGATTTAAAGCAAAAATTTAATAAAGCAGCTATAAACACGATAACAAAAAAAATGATTAGCATACGAATTAATCCAAAAGATATAGCAAAACTAAAACAAAAGGCGAAAAAATCGGGAGTTGGGTATCAAACAATAATCTCAGCTTTAGTTCATAAATATGTTCAAGGTGAAATTGAGCTGAAACTTTAGCAGTATTAAGTTAAGCTTACATTTGTTTCAAATCAGTAATCTTATTAGTTTTAATAATGCATTTTTTAGCAATATTAGAATAACTTTTTACTTGAGTGTAACTGTAAACTAAAATTTTACATACAGTTCAAAGCTTCAGCATTGATATCAGTTTAGTCTTACTATATTATTAAATCATGAAGTCAAAATCTTTGATTTTAATAACAATGCTTATAATATTTATTTGTGGACTTTTTGCAGCCGCGTTTGCACTTATTCCATTACTACAAAAAGAATCAAATAATAATCAAGTACCAAACGAGCCCAATGAGCCAGACGAAAACGTAATAATTATTGGTGGGGAAAATGTAAAAGATTATAAATATGTAGCCATAAATTCTGACGATACCGTAAGTCTTTATACTGAACTTGGTAAAAAGGTAGATATACTTTTAGAAAAAAAAGGTTGGCAAAACATTAAATGGTCTGAAGATTCTTTATATTTATCTGTTCTTGGTGAGCAAAAAAGTGAAAAGCCAGATTTAAATATATATGATTTTGAAAACCGAGAGAGTTTTTGGATAACTGATTATTCTAACGAACAAACAGGTATTAACTCGTACCAATGGATAACAGAGAATATGATTTTTTTTAATCAGGGTTTTGCTATAGATAATTGGCTTCATAGATTTATTTATCCTAATTTTGGTGAATTAATAAAACTAGCAAGAATAGACGGAGAGATAATTGATGTTAGTCCAAATAAAAGGCTAATTGTTTATAAGTTAAAAAACGGATTATTTAAAGTATATAACTTAGAAGGGAAGGAACAATGGAATATTTCTGAAATAAAAACAGAAGAAAGTAAGTCAATTAAGGTTAAAAATGTTATATGGACAGAAGAACAAGATAAGCTTGTAATTTATGGTGAGGTTGATGGTACAAACAAAATCTTCAAAATTAATTTTAATCAAACTGAGGCTATTGAAGTTAAATTAACTGAAGGATTTATTCCAATATGTTCTCAGTCTGCAGATAGCATTGTTGGCTATATTAAAGATGATGTTTTCGATACTTTTATTTTACAAGCAGCAGATGTTAGAACAGAAAGAGAATCTTTAATTTTTGAAATTAACTTAAGAAACAGAGAGCTTTTATTAGAATCGCTAAAATGTGTAAGTTCGAATAAAATTTTAATGAATATTAAAGAAACAAATAGCCAACAAGAAACCGAATTTAATTGGTACACAAACCAGGCATCGGAAGTGTTAGTTCTTCCATATTTAAAAAATGCAAAAGAGGTTGTTTCATTACCTGAACTAGAATAATTATCACTATTGATTTAGTAATTATGTTACGCATCCTTCGACAGACATCAACAGTTGAGATAAACTAGGTGATTTAACAAATCTATTCAAGCAAAACTAATTAGCTAACGAGCGTCGTGACCTACTTAATTTAATTTGCGGTCGCGGCGGGGTAGGTAATAAGTTTTGCTTAGGAGTGAAATAAACAAATCATTTGAAAGCCTTTTCTATATTAATGCGATAGGTTGTATAGATCGGGAGATTACTTGGTCGTTCACTTCTTAAATAATAAGTTCAAGCCCTGCAAACATTTTTCAAAAAAATTTTACTTACTTTTTCTCAGCTAAAATTTTTACAGCTTCGTACATCAATTCGTTAAATTTTTGCTGCTTCATCACCTGTTTTTCCATCACATTTAAAACAACATTTCGTATTTTATTAAGAATTGTATTTTTTACTTTTCCAATTAAACCAGCTTTATCTTTTGGTTGATATTGGTAAAGGGAAGATAATATGTTTTTTGAGTTTTCAAGTCCTGGGATAATAAATTTTTCTAAAAGTTCGTCTCTACTTAATTTTTTCATTTCTGAATTTGTGTATTTATTCAAAAATTCTTCTGAATTTTGTATCAATAATTCTTCATTAATTTTCATATTTTTTGTTGCATCTAATCGATATTATCAGAGTTTATGCATAAAATGTACTTATTCATTTTATTTTCAAATCCATCTGATTGAAATTGTTCAAATGTACATCGATGTACGTCGGTGTACATTTGCTTTATTTCGTTGTCAGTAAAATGATGTGCAAACCTTGTTGCTCCATCATTTCCAAACTTTAATGTATAGTCGTTTTCGCTAAATAAATCTGTTTTTTTATTTTTTATTTTTGATTTAATTACATGTTTTTTTAAAAAGTCTTTGTTGTTTGCAAATTGCCAATAAGTTGTAATGTGTAGCCCCTGGTTTGAAAGTAGCGAAAAAGAATCTTTCAAGATTCTTTTTCGCGTATTAAAACTTTTAATATGATGCATTACTCCAAAAATTACTATTAAATCAAATTTGCAGTTCAATTTATTTACCCAGTCATTTTTTTCTAAATCGGTTAAAATAAATTCTGCATTTTCAAAATCTTCAAATTTTTGCTTTGCTATATCTATCAACTCTTCCGAAGAATCAATACCTACATATTTTTCAATTTGAAAATTATTTTTTAATAAAAATTCTAAAAACCTTGAATTCCCACTGCCTAAATCTAAAATTCTTAAAGATAAATCCGAATCTAAGTATTGTAAAATTTTTTTCCAGCCTTCCCAGGCAAATTGTCTTGTATTCGAAAAGCTTTTTGCATAAGTGCTATATAAATTCATAAAGATTTGACTAATTTTTTATAAAACTCCAACAAAATGTTTTGATCGTTATCTTTAACAAAATAATTAAAAGCTGGATTCGTATTTATTTCAATTAAATACATTGCATTTAAACCATCAACTGCTATATCTAAACCCCCATAATTTAAATCTAGTTTTGTATAGATAGGCTCAATAAATTCTATACTTTTTGTAATTATATTTTTATCTGTTATTACCTCTGCTTTTGCGTTTTTCCAATGTAATGGGCTTAAATTTCCAGTAAATGTTGCATTATCAATATTTTTTTTATAAATAAGTTCTACTTTTTTATTTAAAACAACAACCCTAAATTCTTCCTTAATATTAATATACTCTTGAGCAATCGCGACATAATCGTAATGAAACGACTTTTTATTATAGATTTTTTGCAGCGAATTATAGATTTGCTTTTGATTTTCACACTTAAAAACATTTAAACCTTCAGACTTTTTGTTCGGTTTAATAATAACTACATTTCCAAACCGAGTAGTAATATCAGTTATTACTTCTTTTAACGATTTTAAATGTAAATAATCTTTGTATGGTTCTTTTACCAAAGGATCTAAATATCCCATTGTTTTTGGCATATTTATAACATCACTTAATAGATTATATGTAAATTCCTTATCTAAACATATTTTGGCTGTCATCTGATCGTTTAGAGGTGTGGTTTGCCCATGAAAGTAAGAAATTCTTCCACGTTTGTTAATTGCTATAAAATCAGAATTTTTATCAATAACTTTAAATTCTATATTTAAAATTTGGCAAGATTTTTTTAGTAACAAAATATTTAAATTCACAAGTATGCTTAATATTTCAAAATTATACTACGAAACACACATTAGAACTTTGCCTGTAAATTGATTTTGTAATTAAAGTTAAAGTCATGCCTGACAAAATATCGCCATATTCTGTCGACTTTTCGCTTGAGTTATTTACATCAAATATTATACAATATACCTCATGAGTAGTGATGGCGATATTGAGCAACAACCAGGCCCAGAAACACTTAATGTTTTAACGGTAATAATTCCTGAAAAAGATCCAAAATATACTTTGTATTTAGGACACTATTCTATAAAAGGCGAAAGGCCATCAACAAGTGGTCATAAGCTTTATGTTATCCCGTTAAGTAAAAGGGATTACTTATCAAGTTACCTTGGAGAAATAATTAATGATGGGTTTGACTTTATAGTAAGTAAACGATTTGACCTAATAATTAACTTCGGCATATCCAGAAGTTATTACTTTGAAATTTATCCCGACGATATAGTTCGTTTTGTGGGATTAGATGATTATTAAAAAAATAATATACAAATATGAGTCCAGAGTAATTAATTAAAGCTATTGTTGCCCCTAATGAAGAACATTGTGTCTATTATGCAATAAGAAATTCTTCCACGTTTGTTAATTGCTATAAAATCAGAATTTTTATCTATTACTTTAAATTCTATATTTAAAATTTGGCAAGATTTTTTTAGTAAAGAAATATTTAAATTCACCTTCTGTATGTATTATTTAGAATTATACTATGAAACAACAAAGCTTAAATATATAAAAAGTTGTTGCAAAAAATTATAGTGCTGGTAGAATATTAGACATGGGTGGCGATGATACTGAGCGACAACAACATAATGAGCAACAAGAAGGACATGTATTTCCTAAATTAATTGCTGATTTAACAGG
>CAZRHM010000065.1:0-5000 GCA_964599845.1 uncultured Candidatus Saccharibacteria bacterium | reverse complement strand
GCTACTGGAATATATGGCAAGAATTGGAGATGCCCCATACTTTAGAGCTAAAACAGCATTCTCAAGACCAGGTTTTGTTACACAGGGTGGTGGCTGTGAAAGCTCACAAAATGAATGTATAGGATTAGAAAGAGATTGGATAATAGAAGGTAGGGATTACGCTAATGCAATTACAAGGCAAAGAGCAACAGTGTGTACTGATCAACCAAACAGATTGGCAAGAGAAATAGACATTAATTCAGGAAATTCTGAAAGAAGAAGATTTAGACATTACAGAATGCCTGCAACAAATTGGCAAAACTTTTTAGACGATTATATAAAAGATCAGGGAGGAAGTAATGGTGCACCTACTGAAGAATGCGATATTGATAGAACTGGAGGGGTATCTGGCCCTGTGTTCAGCTTGTCTTCCCCTACTAATGGTCAGGCTGTATCTAATCAAATTAGAGTTCGAGGAACAATATTTACTTCGAGTGGAAGCATAACAACTGTAAGATACGAATTTAATGGATCACAAGTTGGACCAACAGATAATAAAGCTTCTGTCTTAGATGTTAGAATTGATATTAGTGTTAATCCGGGAGTATATCCATTTAGAATTATTGCTACAGACAGTTCAGGTAGAACTAATACTTATAGTGCAAACATAGTAGTAGGTGACTTTGTAAGTTGGGAAAATGAACCAACATCTGGTAATCAAAATGTTGCTGTAAGAGTAAATAATCAAGGATCAGTTGGAATTAATAATGTTAGATTTTACGCTGCTAGAGGAAATAACACAGAAGAAGTTACTTTAAATCAAATAGGTGGATCTAATGTATATGCAGAATCGTGGACTCCAGCTGGTAATGGTAACTACACTTATTATGCAATAGTAAGATTTGCCGGAGGTGGTAATGTAAGATTGGATGGCGGGAATGTTACAATAAATTAATATTAGTAATAAGATTTAACTTAAACCCTTCCAGCAATAGTTACAGATTCTTAAAACTACTTAGAACTTTATGCGAAATAGCAGAAAGAAAAGGCGTTAGCTAACTAACATTAGCTTTTTAAATATTTCTCTTCCTTGATTGTCTTCTGAAATTGTAGATACCAGCAATAGCTTGAAAAGAAGCATCACATAATCGTGCAGATCCTCTAAACTCATCAGCAAGAATTTTAAACTGCTTCATCTGTCCAAATACATGCTCACCTCTACACCTCTGGGCACTCATTACCTTGTTTTGACTCAACTCATAGCTAGATATATTACCTTTTGCATCCTTCTTGTAAGGTAAGAACACTTTGTTTTAAACCACCTTTTCAGCACCAATGTATCCTTTATCAAGTATTAAGTTCCAGGATGCTGAAACATTTTCCTTAAACAAATTAAAGTAATACTTATCATGTCTCCCTCCTTTAACAGTCTTTGAGCAATGTAATATTTCTTTTGATCTTCTACTAATACAAACTTGATTCTTTACAGTACAACAATGCCTTTTACCAGAGAATCAATCTTCTTTCTAGCCTTGTCAATGTATTGTTTAGTGCATCTAGCAAAAGGTAACTCAAGAAGATTAATCCATCTAGATATCTGAGACTGATCAACTCTAAAAAGAAAAGCCATAAGTTCTTGTATACAGTAATGACGATAGTAAAAAAGAATGAAGAAGAGGGCATGATCAATGTTATCTAAGTTATGAGTTCTACCAAGCTTGGAGAAGTTAATGTAGTAATTGAACCTAGTAGAAAGTCTATCAAACTCTGATATTTTTAAACCAGTTAGGGATTTGAAAACACTTGGAGATTTTCTTGCTACGATGTATACTTTCATAAATGGTAGTTTGTTAATGTATTGCTACATACAATCTACCATTTTCTTTATTTCGCATAAAGTTCCAAAAAGATGAGCATATTCCTTAATGTCAGTGGTTCTATAAGTCTTTTCACAATTCTTTTCTGAGATATAATATACAATAGCGTGAGGCTTTTTTTATACTAGTTGTATTCGATCACATTTTTACTACCCCTACTCTTTAATTTGTAATTAATTGATCCGTTATACTGACTAAATGATTAGCATAAAATTAAAACCTAGATATAGATTCATAGTGTTTGTAGATTATCTCGATACTGAACGAAATTCCTTTTGTTAATATCATAAACAAAAAAGAGCGGGTTTTAATCCGCTCTTTATAATTAGTTTTTGCAATTGGTTTTACTTAACTGTTTCTACCAGTTTCTCAAAATGATTTGGGTGGTTTACAATCATTTCTGCAAGATTTTTTCGATCTACAGAGATTTTATTAGAATTAAGTTTGTTAACAAACTTAGAATAAGAAATTCCTTTATCGCTTAAAGCCGCTGTAATGGTTTTTATCCACTCTTCTCTTTTTTGACCTCTTCTTGCCCGTCTATGTGCAAAACTGTAGCTTCCTGCGTGCCTAACAGCCTCCATAGCTCTTCTATAAAGTTTACTGTAACTTAATCTATATCCTTTTGCTTGTTTTAAAACTTTTTTAACTCTTTGCTTTTTATTTGAACCTCTTTTAATTCTCATTTTATTTTATTAATAGCTTAATTTTTTTTGCTTCTACTTTTGCAAGTTTAAGATTCTTTAAATCAGTATTTTTAGGCTTATTAGCCTTTCTGTTTATTCTACTGTTTCTATATCTTCTTTTTGATCGAGTAACTTTTCCTCCCGCGGTTAATTTTACTCGTTTTGCTGTTGATTTGTGTGTTTTATTTTTCATCTTTTTTCTTTTTATTTTTTAAAAATATACTTAAGTTTCTACCTTCTTTATTAATTTCAGATTCAGGCTCACTAAACTCAGAGCTAAGTTCTAAAATTTTATTTAAAGTATCTCTCATTCCTTCAAAGGTTGCTCGTTTTGCAAACCTAACAGTTACTTTTGCTTTACCTCCCTTTTTTAAGAACTTTTTAATATTATTTAACTTATTTTGAATATCGTGTTCTTCTATATTTGGTTTAAACCACCATTCTTTAGAAGTAATCTGCTTACTTTTAGTCTTTTTGTTTTTAAGATACTTAAATTTAGCCCAGTCAATAATTTTTGCTACCGGTACATCGGCTCCTTTTGATATTAACACAAGATCCATTTCGGCCTCACGGGCCATTTCTAATGCTTTTCTTGTATCAATAACCCCAACGTTATTACCTTCTTGGTCAATTAGTCTAACCTCTCTAGCTCTGATACGTTCATTACGTTCAACGTCAGGCTCTCTTTGAGATCTAAAATTGCGATTGTTTCTATAATATGGTCTGTTAATAGTCCTAAATGTAAATCTATCGATCAATTATAAATAAAAAATGAAAAATTCTCAATTATTTTGTGTTATCTTTGTTTTCGATAATATAGTTTCTTAAATTTTCTAGGCTTACTAATCCTACTTCCAGATGATTTTGACGTACTGACACTGCTTCGTTTGCCTCTTCCTTATTGCCGATTACGAGTATGAAGTTATAGTTTTTATTTTCTGCATTTCGAATTTTTGCTTTAAAGCTTTTTGAGGTTGTGTCTACCGTTGTTCTAAATCCTTGCGCCATTAACTGACTTCTAACCCTTAATGCAAACTCAATTTGCTTATTAGATTTTGGAATACAAATTACTTGAGTAGGCTTTAGTTCAAATGGAATACTTTTTCTTCTTTCTTCAACTAAATATGCAAATATATTTCCAATGTCTGCAACTATGTAGTACGACTGAGTTTCTTCTTTATTATTTTTATTTGTATAGTAGGTTGTATTTTTTGCAGTAGTTTCTATGTATAGCTTAAGTAAGCTCCAAGGCTTACCAACAGAATCGATGGTATTAAATTCTAATTCTATTCGGCTTCCAACCTTTTTTGTTAGTATTTGATTATGTGAGATTATCTTTTTTTGTAAAAGTCCAGATAAGAACTTTACATATGTATGCTCTAAGTCAAAGCACCTAATTTCTATGTTTATATCTTGCATTGCTATGAAATTAGAGATATCTACTAACTTTTCAACAATCCCTCCTAAATCATTAATAGAATTAGCGGTATTGCTATAAAATTTAATGAATGTTTTTTTTGTGTTTACTTTATATTTGTCTTCTGTAGTATCTTCAAAAAATGAAGTTTTATAAGAAATAGGCAGTGTTTTGTAAGATCTGTTTTTATTGTTATATGTAAGGTTCACTACTCTATTCACCTCTTCCACACTTGGATTTAACACATCTTGTAAAACTCTTAAATTTAAATCAAAAAATTCATTAGTAACTAATCTTTCTATTTGTAAAAGTAAACTTGAGCCAACTTCTGTAAAGTAAAGATTGTTTTTATTATCCTTAAACATTAAATTATTATTGAGTGAGTATTTAATATAATGCCTGTTATCTTTTGCTTTTACAGCCTCTATGTATTCGTTATATTCAACAATATTTTGAAAAACAACTCCATGAATTCTATACATTTTAGGTCTTGTTGAGTCGTCGTTCCAGTAAACTTCCTCGTAATTTGTAAGTTTTATTATGCCTATTTCGTTTGTACTTTTTACATGTGGGCCTCTACAAAGATCTATAAATTCTTCACCTAATTTATAAAAGCTAACCTGCTCTTCGGGAATTGATTGTAACAGCTCAGCTTTATATATTTGTCCTATTTGTAAAAGCATATTTAGTCCTTCCTGCTTAGAGATTACAATTTTATTAAAAGGAAGGTTTTCTTGAATTATTTGATTAATATTCTTTTCGATTAATTTTAAATCTTCATCTGTTAACGATCTATCTAATTCAAAATCATAAAAAAAGCCAGTTTTAGTTACCGGGCCAATACCAATTTTTAAATTAGGAAAGATTCTTTTAACTGCAGCAGCTAAAACATGAGCTGCGGAGTGCTTGATTATATCTGGTGCTTTAAAATTAAATTCCATATTTTTATATGAGCATCATAGGACTCGAACCTATAACCACTCCGAAGTCAACGGAGTGCTCTACCAGTTGAGCTAGATGCTCGTTAACATCAATTAATTA
>CAZRHM010000064.1:0-5001 GCA_964599845.1 uncultured Candidatus Saccharibacteria bacterium | reverse complement strand
GGAAATGATTTGATTGATTTTAAAAAAGGATTAGTTCCTGAATATAAAGAAATAAGCTTAACTAATGAAGGTTACAAACTAGACCCTGAAGAGTTTATACTTGCACAAACTCACGAACTTCTTACGCTATCTAGCCAAATTGTAATGATTATTGAAGGGAAAAGCTCGTTAGCACGCTGTGGAATTGAAGTTGTTCAGACCTCTACCTTTATTGAAGCAGACCATAAAGATTCAATAATCACACTAGAAATAAAAAATAATGGAAAATCTCCTTTTATGCTCTACCCTCAAATGAGCTTTGCAAAAGGAGTATTCCACATACTTTCTTCAGAGGCAGACTTAGAACTTTCTAAATCTAGCTATACAACTCAAACTGAAGTAGAGCCACCAAAAGGTAAAAACTACTTTAAGTCTAATTTATATTAAGCTTAGGCTTGTTGGCAAAAAAGATTCTTGCTATAATGCCCCTACGTTTTCTTTCGAAATTAGGAACTAACTTTTGAGTTTTGCTTTGTGCAAAACAACCGCTTTCAATTAAAAACTTTAAAAATTAATTAGTAAAAGTGCTCACTACATACATAAGAGCATTAATTTTTGCGTTTAGTAGGAATCTTATTTATCCCTACGAAATAATCGCATCTATTATTGCAGCTATTCTAAAAACAGGGTTCTTAATAATTTTTTGGAATTTAATAATTTCTGATTCTGGTGGTGAAGTGACTATTAAAAGTCTTGCTTCGTACTTTTTAATGGCTGATGGTTTGGGAAGAATCTTAATGTCTGGTAATACAATGTTGGGTAGAACAATTAGAAAAAACGTTCAGTATGGAAGTATTTCTTCATATTTGTTAAAACCAATAAATGTACCTGTTTTTCTGTACATGGTAACTGTTGGAAAACAAGGTATGCAGTTTATTATAGGTATTATAAGTATTTTAATAGGGATAATAATTTACCCTTTAATAAGTATTGAATCTTTATTATTATTTGTATTATTTATTATTCCTGCATTTTTTATAGCAATAGCATTTAATCAGTTCGAAGGAGCTTTAAGTTTTATTTTTACTGAGGTATCGGGTTTTAAAAATGCACTTGCACACATTACAAGAATGCTTTCTGGCGCACTAATTCCTTTGTATTATTTTCCAGAAAATTTAAGAAGAATTATTGAGTTAACACCATTCCCTGCAATGAATTATGGTCCAACAAATGCATTGCAAACTGCTGAGATTACAGCAGATACATTTAAAGAATTGGCAGTATCTTATTTTTGGGCATTTATTTTGGTTTTACTTGTTTTTGGATTTTGGAACAAGGTTATTAAGAATTATGAAGCAGTTGGTATATAACTAATTAGCAATTACTAATTAATACTTAAACTTATAGCTACAAAACTTATTATGAAAGCAATTAACGATCGCATTGCAGTTCTAAAAGCTGGTATTGTTTATACATTCCAAATCGAAACTGCATACTGGGCAAATAACTGGGGAAATGCTGTTTCTACATTTATGTATGTTTCTATGCAGCTTTTATTTTTAGAAGTAATTTTTAATAATGTAGATTTAGTTGCAGGTTACAGGCGAGATGAAATGTTACTATTCTTTGTTATAAGCCAAATGTGGTTTTATTCCCTTTACGCAATATTTTTTAGGAATATAAAAAGATTAATTGAAATGGTTAATACAGGGGAGTTAGATTTAGTTTTAACAAAACCAATTCCAACATTATTTTATATAACTTTAGCGAGAGTTAATTTATACAGTACGTTTAGAGATGGAATAATTCCAATGATAATAATTATACTTCCTATTAATTTTTCTAATTTAACTATTACACCCATAAATTTATTTACTGGAATTTTAATTTTTGTTTTGGGTTGTATTAGTTCTTACTGTATAAATGTGATTGCATCTTTACCTGCATTCTGGATTGCTGAGAGTTCGTCTATTTTAGATGTATCAATTAGTTTGGAAGATAGTGCTGGTCACTTATTTCCATTTGAAGGCTGGAGCAATATTTTTAAAATAATTTTCACAACGATTTTTCCTGCAGCGATTTCATCGGCATTAAGTACATCGGTGATTCTTGGTAAAACAAATGGATTGTTAATGCTAATTTTAGCAGCTGTGGTTACAGCAATTTTTATTTTATTAAAAAATAAACTTTGGCATATAGCTTTAAAAAATTACACATCGGCTAGCAGTTAAGATGGTCTATTTCCCTCACCTTATGGCGTTGGTTAGGGTAAAGGTGATTTACTGTACAAAATTCTAATGGCTGGCATTAAAGCCGGAATCTAATAGCTTTTAATTATTATTATATAAATCTATGTCGATTATAGAAGTTCAAAACCTTACAAAAGAATTTAAGGTGAAAATCAAAAAAAGTTTTTTAAAAGATTTATTTAAACCTGAATACAAAACAGTTAAAGCTGTGAATGACATATCTTTTCCCATATCTGAAGGTGAATCCGTAGCGTTTTTAGGCCCAAACGGAGCTGGAAAAACAACGACAACCAAAATGATGACAGGATTAATTTACCCAACAAATGGTAGTGTTAAAGTTATGGGATTTACACCTTTCGAAAGAAAAAAAGATTTTTTAATGCAGATGGGACTTGTTATGGGTAATAAAGCAGGATTAAATTGGGACTTAACACCAATTCAAAGTTTTGAATTATTAAAAAAGATTTATCAAATTCCAGAAAATGAATATAAAGTTCGGATAAAAAATCTTACTTCAATTTTAAATATTGAAAAGTTTTTAAATACACAAGTACGAAGATTATCTTTAGGTGAAAGAATGAAAATGGAATTAATGGGAGCAATACTCCACAACCCTAAGGTTTTGTTTTTAGACGAACCCACAATTGGGTTAGATATTATGGCAAAACAAAAAATTAGGGAATTTTTACGAAAAATCCAAAAGGTATCAAATATTACAATTGTTTTAACCAGTCACGATATGGATGACATTGAAAAGGTTTGCGATAGAGTTATTGTAATTAACGAAGGTCAAAAAGTATACGATGATTCTTTACAAAAGCTAAATAAAGATTATCAGGAATATAAATTTGTTAAATTTATTTTTAAAAATAAACCTGAAAATTTAGAATACTCTTTAGGAGAGGTTATTGAGCAAGATTCTAGTTCATACTCATTTAAAATTGCGGCTAACAATATGCCAAAGCTGGTTGCAGAAATTTCGGGAAAAAATGATTTGTTGGATATTGACATAATTTCTACACCACTTGAAGAAATTATTAGTGATTTGTTTAAGAGGAATGTTTAAAATCTTGTATGTGTATTAATAAATAATGACATCAAAAATTAAGGAGTTTCTGCAAAAACGAAAAATCTTTTCAAAAATCTCTAAAATAGCTCCAATTGAAGAAGGCGTATCGAGCTTGGTTTATAAAATATTAGCTGATGGTGAAGTTTATTATTTTAGAATCAGGAGTACAAAATATGAGGATATTGAGCCAGAAAGTTATTTATATAAAGTACTTTCAAAACATGGAGTTAAAGTACCAAAAATAATTTATTCTTGTAATGATTTTGAGCTATTTGGCGCTCCATTCATGATTGTTTCAGCCATAAAGGGATATCCTTTATACAAAGAAAGTCACAGTACTGTCATCAATAATGTTTTAAAAGAGTCATCCCGATATTTATTTGATATTAATCAATTCCCCACTAAGGGATTTGGTGTAATTAAGTCTTTAGACAAAACTGCATTAATTGGTAGTTTCAAGACATACTCTGAATTTGTATTAGACAAAATAGAATCTAAACTAAGTACTTTTGAAAAAAATAATTTAGTAAGTTTAAAAAAAGTTAAGAAACTTAATAAATGGATAGAAAACGAACAGTTCTATAACGACTATACTTCTGCTCACCTTGCTCATGGTGATTTTGCTTTAAGTCATATTTATGTTCATAAAGGTAGATTCTCAGGATTTATTGATTTTAGTGATATAAGAGCAAGCAATACTTTTCATGACCTCGCTCATTTTTATTTATATGAAAGTAACTCTTATTCAAAGATTTTAATTGATTCTTATTCAAGTAATTTGGATCTGAAAGAAAGTGAAATATATTTAAGAATAAAACACGAAGCATTATTCATAGCCATTTTAAAACTTGCTTGGGTTTTAGAAAATTTACCTGATAATAAAAATTTACCTTTAGAAGCGAAGTATATAAATATTTTTATAGATAAATATATTTAAAAAAAGCATTTCCAGTTAAATAAATCTTCACCTACGGTTGGGCATTCGCCGTTTGCTCTTCGTATAAAGAAGTTTTCTTTTGGCTGAATTTTAGTTTGTGAGTCTAAAAAGTTTGTTGGTTTGTATTCTGTGCTGCTAATATTCCAAATTTGAACAAATATTATATGAATCAGTAAAAATATTACTGTTAAAATTATAATTCGTACTGGCGAACTTAGTTTTGCTATAAAGCCTTCCTTAACAAATTTTAGAGGTTTTTGACTAATTATTTGTGGAATTAAAACCAAAATTAATCCTAAACCAAAAAATGATCCAGTTAAAAATCTTGTTAAATTATTACTAGAATATGTAACTTCACCAATTAAGCTTCCGTCCGAACTTAAATTCATAAATGTAAATATTGTTTGCATTCCACCGTCTAATGCAATTGGAATTACAAAAATAGGTAGCCACCAGAATTTTATTTTATTTAAAATGCCATATTTATAAAGTATTGATCCAAAAAAGATTCCAATCCATATCCCCATGTCTCTTGCGCACCAAGCAAACTGATGATCTGCAATATGATGAGATCTAGTAGAAAACTGATGACAAGCAAAGCTGTATATAAAATAAATGTATTTTGAAATTGAATTTAATCCAATTGCCGACAGAACAGGGGCTATTATTGGCAAAATAATAACTAAACCAAGTAGTAAAAAGTACCAAAATTCAAATGTTTTTAGCCTTTGTTTAAACTTCATTAGAGATTGTTGTTCCTATAAATT
>CAZRHM010000063.1:0-5046 GCA_964599845.1 uncultured Candidatus Saccharibacteria bacterium | reverse complement strand
GTCTAAACGCGAGCCATAGTTTGAGTAGCTGTCTCTTGCATCGTTAACATTGCTGGCACCAACCGCAATTACGTTGTTTATTGCTGCTGGGTAAAAGTTTGCTACATTTGTATTGTCGTTACCTGCAGCTGCTACTACAACTACGTTTGCATTTATTGCATCTTGTATTGCCTGATCCATAAGTGTGTCGTAAGCTGGACCACCCAAGCTTAGGTTGATTACATTTGCACCGTTGTCTACTGCATAGTCTACTGCTTCGCTAATCCATAGCGTTGTAGAAATTGCTCTGTAGTCATAGTCTTCGTTAGCACAAGTTGGATCTTGGTTTCCAGAAGAGTTTTGGCACATTGAAACATCATTTGGTGTAAAAACATTTATAGGCATTATGCTTACGTTATGGGCTATCCCTACAACACGGTTTGGTGAATTATCTCCTGTATTTGATGCTATAATTGATGCAACATACGTTCCATGACCAGAATAATCCACTGCATAATCGATTAATTCAAGCTCTCTATCGTTACATCTGTAGTCAGGATTTGGATTAAAGCTTCGAACATCGCACATGTATGCTTGGTATACGTTGTATGGTGCAACAAAGTTAACGTTCGATAATTCTGGAAGAATTGCAAATTGTCTGTCGTATCCTTCGTTATAAACCCCATTTCCATCTTCTTCGTCGGATGTTGGTATTTCTATATGTAAGCCGTTTATTTTTTGTGTTACGTAATCTCCACCAGCGTCAAAGTTATAATTTGCATGAGCAACACCGGTATCTATAACTGCTACAGTAATGTCGGCGCCTCCACCGCACTGTGTGTCCGAATCACATCCTCCTAAACTTTTCCAAGCCTCAGGTAATTTTGTTTTTTGATGATACCAGTGTGTTGTAGTATTGTAGTCTGATGGGATAGATCGAGTCTCATTTGTATTATCCCAAGATGAAAGTTGGTAAATTATATTAGGTTGTGCAACTATTTTATTATCTAGTATAAAGAGTTCTGTTAAAAGTTTTAGAGCATATGTTTCTGTAATATAGAACATTTTTCGTCTTCCTCTTTCTCTGATGTTTGAAACAGTTTCGGTTCGAGACAACATGTAATTAATATCTGACTGATTTCCTACTGATTTATCTATAATTATTTCTATTTTTCCTGAAGAATCTTTTAAGAACTTCTCTGGATTAGTGTTAAGAATTTTGTATGTTTCATTGAAAGATTGATTTGCTCTTTTACTAAAATTCTTAAAGTTTGAATTTGCGTTGTTTACTATATTTCCAACAATGTTATAAAAGCTCGCTCCAGGGCATGCGGTTACATTTCTATCTCGGTGGCCTTGTACTGTGGCATTTGCAGAATTAGATGGATTCCAGGTAAGATTTACATTATTAACTCTGCTTAAGACACCCATTAATCTAGCCAAAGATTGCTGTGCTGCCCAACTTGGAGCTGAATTTGAATAATCTCCTATTATTGCAATTCCAATTGTATGGCTATTATCTGGTGAATGTGCACCGACCACTCCGTTACCACCAGCTCGTCCTTCGTATATTTGTCCGTTTGGATCTATTAAATAGTTGTATCCAATATCTTCCCAAAGTTCGTGTGGTTCGTTACAGTTTGGCTTGTCTGGATCGTACGATCCAGAATTATCGGCACATCTATGGTAGTGAAAATTATAAATATCCATTACAGATTTGTTTGGATTAGATGGTGTAAAGTTTGTTGCTGTATGGTGAACTACAAACTTTTCTACATTTACAATATATGGTGCCCAGTTACTTGTACCCGGAGCGCCCCATTCTTCACGTAGTTTTACGTTTAAGTCTATGTTGTTAAAGAATCTTTTTCTTCTTGTTTGATAGTCACTAGCAGCACTGACAATATTGTTCAAAATATTTTGTTCAACCTTCTGTAATTCTTTAACTGTTATAGTCCTTTCGCCTTCGAAAAACAGTTCAACTTTTGTAATCGGTGTATTAAATGTAAATAATTGTGAAATTTTTGGTAATGGTATTTCGACTTTTTCAGAATTCTGTTCTGCTTCTTCTTTTCCACCTTCTGCTATATGCACTTTTATTAGTTCGCTAAGTATACCTTCGGTATTTGTTAATCTAATACTTACATTTAGTAACTCTTCGTGTGTGCCTGCTTCCAGAAAAAATTCTGTCAGGGGAGTTTCCGTATCTAATATAAGGGCTGGTTCCTCAAATTCTGAAGTTGTGACTTTTTCGTAAGATTCAAATTCATTAAGATTATTTAAGGTTTCTTCTGAATTTGTTACTTCATTTTCAAAAGAATCTTGTATATCTATATATGTTACATTCTCCGATTCTGTTTGTTCTGTTGTATTTGATTGCGCGATTTCAGATTCCTGTGCAAAAACAGCTAAAGTATTAAGCATTAAAAATGCTGGGCTTAGCAACAAGGCTACAACAATATTTAGAATCTGAAATCGCGTACTCATATATTTATACTACGTTTAAGCCTACCAAATATTACAAAGTACTACAAACACCGCCTCAGCTGCCCTAACAGCCCAAACAGCCTAACCGTCTAACCGCCTCAACTACCCTAACAGTCCCAACCGCCCCAACTTTTTTCATAAATAATCAAAGTTTCTAAACTCTTTTTAAAGTAAGAATTTTGGTTAATATAACTCGAAGCATTGTTTGAAAGTTCCTTTTTTAAATCTGTATCTTCAAGAATTTTAATAATAGCATTATAAATCAGCTCAGAATCTGCTCGTTCAATTTTATAAACTTCCTTTTCAAACTCATCAAACATTTTTATATTTGTAACCACAGTCGGATTACCCGATGCCAAGCACTTATTAATTGCTGCACTTGCAGTCTCTCCAACATCTTTATAGGCAAGAATATTTATATCAGAACTTTTAAACATTACTTCAACTAATTTTTCGTCCAAAAATTCTTTAACAAAAATTACATTTTCACTTAGATTTAATTCCTTAACTACCTTAACGCATGCCTCATACTCTGATTGCGATGATAAATTGTTAGAACTCACTGCATTTAAAGCCAAATGAAGAATATTTTGGTAAGATTTTTTTAAGTTAGAAACTGCTTTTATCACCTCTGTAAGTTTAGTTTTTTGCGAATTCATGTATCCGTGAGTAATTATTATCGGATAATAATCATTTAACCCTAAAGATTTTTTTACAATCCGTTTGCTAATTTGTTTTGGTTCAAGCTTGGGTAAAGTAAAAAGCTCAACATTATCAAGCTTAGGTTTTAAATAATTGTAATCAGTTTTGTTATGTACAATAACTCTATTTGCTAAAGCAAGATTTTGTAACGAACTTGATAAATCAAACGATTCAGACTTAACTGCATGTAAAGTTACAAAAACCTTAACATTTAATTCTTTTATACTCTTTATTAAAAAATCTAACGATTCGCTCGAAAAGTTAATTCCTGAATGATACTGTATATGTATAATATTAAGCTTTTTTTCTGAAATAATTTTTAGTAAATTTTTAAATTTGGTCTCGCCACTTTCCCAACACCTAATTACGTTTGATGCGTCATCAGCAACTTTATCGGCAACATCAGAATTAGCTAAATAATAAAATTCTTCAAATGACGATTCTATTTTATTAAACAAATGAGCTGTGTATTCGGCAAGTCCATCTTTATTATTGTAAAACGATATAACTCCTGCCCTTTGTTTTTTAAAATGTGCAACTTGCGAAATCTTATTTATAAAAGATAAAGCTTTTTTAGCTGAATTTCGCCATGTATATTCATCCGCAGCTTTTTTTGCTGCAAAAATTTTTTGAAGAATTTGTTTTTTTGTCAGTACAAAATTATTACTGTCATCAGATTCAGTTAAATCTGAATCTATACCATCATTATTTTTATCTACAAACTTGCCTTCACTAACAAATACATTGTAAAACTCCTTCATTACTCTTGCTAAATCTTTCCAATCAGGTTCTGCCCATTTAGCACCTACATTAACCATCTCGGAATCAATTGCATCAACTATTTTATAATCAATTAAAAAACCATTGTCTTCATTTAAAAAATCCAAATATGCGCTGTAATTAGTAGCAATAACTGGCCGTTTATGAAACATAGATTCTAAAACAGGCAAGCCAAATCCCTCTGCTCTGCTTGGATAAACTGAAACGTCACATGAATTAACTAAATTTACTATATCTTGCTCTGCTAAATCAGAATTAAAAATATGTTCAATTTCGGGAGAATTCTTTTTTCTATATTTTCTAATTGTATTTTCAACCATGTTATCTGGGCCAGGATTACTTTTAATAACTAGGCAAACATCGTCATCATTTGTAAAAGCACTAAAGTAAGATTTTATTAAAACATCAATTCCTTTTCGCATTTTTGCCGAACTTATGTGCAAAAATTTAAACTTTTTAGAAGTTTTTAAATCAAACTTTTGTGTTGCCTTAACTCTTTTGTCATCATCAAGTGCACATGGAACTACTTCGATTGGAATTTTAACTCCAGAATTCTGCAAAATTTCTTTAACAAAAGTCGATGCAACCATAACTCCATGCAAATGTTCGTTTGTTTCCTTAACCCAAAAATCTGGGTAAACACTTTCTTCCCATGCCAAGTACATTAATTTTATATCCGAATCTATGGTTTTAAATCCATGATGTGTATGACCACCTTTTGGATAGTCATTATAAATTGCGACATCTGCGTGGCTGGCATTCTGCTGCCAAAGTGATTTTAAATATGGATGTTTAGCGAAATCTTCGTCATCGGGCCATTTATCAATTCTTTCTTTAGTTTGAAAAAGCTTAACATCAAATTCGTTTTGAACTTCTGATAATGCCTTCGCCAAGCCTCGATTAACAAATGCATAGCTAAAATTACTTGCCAAGGGCCCTATTATTTGTAGATTTTTCATTGGTACATTTTAGCAGTTTATTAAAGTTTTTAGATATCCAAATGCTTTTCAATTTTGGTATACCTAAGTATACAATTAACTTACTATTTCGGTAACTGTTATATTTACTTTGTATATACATTTTAGTATAATTATATGG
>CAZRHM010000062.1:0-5070 GCA_964599845.1 uncultured Candidatus Saccharibacteria bacterium | reverse complement strand
CCTGCCGGCAGGCAGGTAGCCCTCCCCAGTCCCGATGAATCGGGAGGGAGGGGAAATTTGCTGCTTGACCTTCCTTAATCTCTATCTGCCGATAGGCATGCCTTTCAGTATTGCCTGTCGGACGGTAGGCAGGGAGGTGTGTTGTACTTGCGCCTCACTTCCCCTCTCCAATGCTGGAGAGGGTGGTTTGATCCCGATTTATGGGAGAAAAACGGGTGAGGTTAGATTAATAATAAGTAACCCCACCAGCATGCTACGCATGCTTCCTCCCCAGTATTGAGGAGGAGATCTACGAGCTCCAGCTAGATGGAATTATGATATTCAAAACTAGTAATTTATCATTCCTAATTGATTTTGGTATACCTTTCACGTGGACGAATAACAATTTGCAAATAGGTAAATATGAAAATTAGAAAATTCCAAAAAGTTTAAATTCTTAGCTTAGAGATACCGGATCTTCGCTTCGCTCGTCCGGTATGACATACCTTTACTTACAGCTGCTCAGCCTTAAGATTTCCTGCAAACAAGTAACTATCATGAATTACGCTTACTAACCACTCTACCCTACACAACAACCGAATAATCTTGCTCTTTAATGCAAATATTCTCAATATTTTCTACATTTGCACATTCACAAATTTACAAATTCTCATATTTACACAAAAAATCCCCTACTCTCCTCTGTTACAAGGATTTTGGGGATTTTACCGTCCTTTTGAATTCTACGAATTATTTAACAGCATCCTTAAATGCTTTTCCTGGTCTGAATCTTGGAACGTTCTTTGCAGGAACATTTACAGATGCACCTGTTTTAGGATTTCTTTTTGTAGTAGCTGCTCTTTTAACTGATACGAATGTACCGAAGTTAGTTAGAGTAACTGCTTTTCCTCCTTTTACAGTAGCAACAACTGCGTCTATAAAAGCGTTTACTGAGTTAGTAGCGTCTTTTTTTGTTAGACCAGTTTTATTTGCGATATAGTCAACTAAGTCTGACTTGTTCATCTCACAAATATAATAACTAAAATTAAGTAATATCGATGGATCCGATCGTTATTACTATTAGTTTAGGTTTTATATTTTTAAAAGTCAATATATACAACGCTACTGATATGATTGCTCTGCTCTACTTGTATATTCTTTACTGTAAAGTGTTTTGTTGGATTTGCAGCTTTTGATCTTTTGTCAACACTGCAAAAAGACTTAACTGCTAATCATTTTCAGTCATTGCTTATTTGGTTTAAATATTTTATATAACTATTACGATCTAGCCATACTATTTATAAACTATATTTTAAATAGCAAAAAAATCTTTGAAAATGATATAAAAATCTTATTAGGTTATATGTAGTAGATCCAACAATAAATTATAATATATTATTGGTTTGCTTCTGTTTAGATATAATAAAGTTAAAACGTGTTAATTTTCAATTTTTAATGAAATAATGACAAAAGTGTAGAGTACAAGTAAATATTCATTGTACGTAATCTTTACATCTTTGCTATAATTTTTTATGGTAAAAGAAATTATACAGCTTGGTGATCCAAGATTATTAAAAACTTCTGAAAAAATTGATCTGAATCAGATTAAAACCCAAGCTATCCAGAATCTTGCAAAAGATTTATTAGACACAGTAAAAAAACATGAAGATAGTGCAGCGGGTTTATCGGCAGTTCAGATAGGTGAATTAAAGAGAATATTTGTTGTTAAAGATTTGAGAAAAGAGGATTTATTTGAAACAAAAACAGATGATTCAGCCAAAATAAAATATGACTCTTTGCTAGAGCAAAGTAGAGCAGAGGGGTTTGAAATAGTTATTAATCCAAAAGTTACTTACTTATCGAAAAAGCTTTCAACTGAGTGGGAAGGGTGTATGTCTATTAGTTCTAGAAATCAAAGGCTTTTTGGACCAGTTAGTAGAGCCGATGAGGTTAGAATTGAATATTACGATTTGGATGGAAAGAAAAAAAATTTAACAGCAAAGGATTTTTTTTCACACTTAATTCAGCACGAGCTTGATCATTTAAATGGAATCTTATTTTTAAAGTATATAGAAAATCCAACAAATATATGGAGCGAAGATGATTTAGATGATTATCTTTCTAAATATAATCGTTTTCCAAAAATCAAATAATATATTGTTATAACCTTCAAAAATCTTTTTTGGACTTCTTTAAATTAGTAATATCAAAAATATTTTAAATTACAGACTAGCTTGTAATATCACCAACTTTCAATATTAATTTTGCATGTTTTAACATAAAAAATGCTGTATAACCGCAATTAATAGCCCATGGAAAGTCCTATTGTTTACTATAGAGTTCGAAAAACTAAATGATTTTGGTACAAATTTATTATGTGTTTCACACGTGAATATAGTAATTTGCTTATTTTAATATACGTTTACTATATTGGTAAGTATATTAGGTTTGTATTTAACTAACAATCATTATACTATTAAGCTTAGAACAAATATTAATTATGATAGAAATTTGCCCGGCGATATTAACTGATTCAAAACAAGAATTCGATAGGCAGCTAAAGGAATATGTAAGTTTGTTTAAGCAAATAGATATTGACTTTAACCTTCCTAACGATTCTTTTATGGGTAAAAATATTGTTGAGCCTGAGTACGCTGCTCTATCGGTTACTGAATACATAAATAAAAAAATGTTCGGCTTTCATTTTATGATCGAAAGGCCTTTTGAAGAAATTAACAAAGTTCTTAAAATTATCGATAAAGAATCTTACAAAAATTTAAAAATATATATTCATCAAGAAAGCTCATTTAAGCTAGATGATTTATTGAATTTAAAAAATTTAGAAATCCATGCTGGAATTTGTATACAAGCAAATTCCAAACTACTTAAACCTGACTTCTACAATCAGTTTCAAGAAATCCAATTAATGACTGTAGAAATTGGCTACCAAGGAAGTGAATTTTTATCGGAAGTGTTGTATAGAGTAGAGTGGTTAAGGGAAAATGGGTACGATGGATTAATTAGCATTGATGGAGGAGTCGATTTAAGAACTGCCGAAATTATTAAGAATTTTGATATAGATAGGGTTAGTGTTGGCTCATATTTTTCGAAATCTGAAAATGTAAAACTTTCAAAAATGAAACTAGAGCTAGCTTTGAATATGTAGTTAAACCAAGATATGTAATGTACACCGAATAAGCTTGTTTTATTATAACAACAAGGGAAAATGAACTTATGCTTCAATTGAGCGTTCTGGTTATATTTATTTTAAATAAAGCACAGACTAGGCTACTATCACTCAGAAATTCTTGTTTTTGAATAAATGTTAAATCTGCACAAATAGATCACGTATAAAATTATATACTTTGAGGTGAGCTTAGATTACTAATCCCTATTACTTCCCTGTACAAGCATAATAAAGTATAGTAATTGTCCAATTGATGCAACAAGTGCAGCAAAATAGGTTAGTGCTGCTGCAGTTAAAACAGTTTTTGCACCGCCTAATTGATCAAAAGTAATTAGATTGTGCTTTTTAATTAGTTCCATACCTCTTCGGCTAGCGTCAATTTCGATAGGTAAGGTAACTAAAGAGAAAAGTGTAGTAGTAGCAAAAAGTATAATTCCTAAATATGCTAATCCAGTTAACGCTAAAGCTAAACCAATCATTACTAAAATTATTCCTAAGCCCGATCCAAAATTAACAACTGGAACCATAACACTTCTTAATTTAAACAAATTAGAACCTACATTTTTTTGTTGAACATGTCCAAATTCGTGAGCAACAACAGCAATATTTGCAACAGACATATTTATAGCATTATCTTCGGAAAGATTAACAGTATTATTTACAGGATTAAAATAATCGTTTAATTTTCCAGGAGTTGTTATAAATTTTACCCCAAAATTTTCCTTTTCGTTAATTAATTCGGCAGCAGCCATACCAGTTAAATTGGTACCTGCAGGCTCCTTTGAGTATCTGCCATAAGAATATGAAAGAAGAATCTGTGCAATGATTCCTATTACAAGTCCAGGTAAAGCAAAAATGATATACAATGGATCAAAATACATATTTTTTTAGTAATATCTAAAAATAAATTTTAACATAGTATTATCTTTGTTAGCTTTTAAAAAACTTTGATAACTATTAATTGCTACCAAATAAAGTCTTGTTAATGTATCCTGATATAAGAATAGTAACAGCAAATGATTAAAAAGAACCTTTTTGTTAGTATAATCTTAATATTTTCTTTTTTTGTTAACCCACTCAATCTTATTGTGTTCGCTCAGGAGCCAAATGAGGAACTAAGCACTACAACACTTCAAGGGCAAAATGTTCCATTAACAAATGAAGAGCAGAGAGATTTATTTGATGAAGATAGACCTCCAGAAATTCAAGATACCTCTGAGTTAAGAGCTGAGTTTAAACAGCACACACAAAATCCTGCAAGTAAAAGTATCCGTTTTGAAATGGTTCTAAGATCAAATATAAATTCAGATAGGGTTAGAATTAATTGGAAGGTAACTGGTGTAAGTAGTGTACCAGACGAAACACAACTAACAAGAGTTCTGAGAGTTCGACAAGGTGAAACTTATACAATTCCATTGGATATTATTCCATTATCACAAGGGATAACAGAGATTTTCGGTACAGCGCAAGCATTTGGTGTAGAAAATAGAGTAATTGCTACAGTGCGTAAGAATTTTGCATCTAATCAATCAGGTGAAATTTTGCCAATAACCGAAGAATATAATCAACGCAAAACTATAAATACTATACTGAACGTAGCTAAATTTATTGGAATCATTGTGCTTATTGTAGGTGGAATTTTTGTTGTGATTAAGCTTATAGCAAAGTGGTACAACACAGACGAGCGAGAACAGTTTGATAAAAGGAATTATTAAATCGAAATAATATCTTATTAGATATACTAAGCCTAAACTAGTATCCATAATACCCAGCCAGTCAAAGAATATACTTTATTATTTAAGATAAATAAATCGTACATAGTAGTATAACTTTTAATAGTTGCCTGCTCATTGCAGCTATATGCAAATGAGCCTCTAAAAGAGAAGTGTACTATAGCAAAGTGC
>CAZRHM010000061.1:281-5226 GCA_964599845.1 uncultured Candidatus Saccharibacteria bacterium | reverse complement strand
ATTGTAATTTTGAAAGTAATAACTGACAGTATTGCATAAATTTAATGCTGAAACAGGGGTTTGGGGATGAGGGGCAAACTAGTAAATCGAAAGTTAGCTGCCGCAATCCCCTCGAAACTTTGGTGCCACCTTTAGTTATAAAGGTGGTGGATAATATATGTATAAGTGTGTGGATATTTACTCATCCTTCGTCAAGAGATGCCGGATCAAGTCCGGCATGACATATCTATCGATAGTCTTTCATTTCTATTCTTTGTAACTCCCCCTAACCCCCTCTTACAAAGAGGGGGGACTTATTACAATTTTGTAGGTAGGAAGTTACCTATCGTTCTTGAATAGGTCGCAGTCGTGTTTAAATCAATTTCTATTTTTCAAATTTTGATTCGTATGAATCTCTTGTTTTTTTGATTCTTTTATTAATTTTTGAATCTTTTGTTGCTTTTAAACTCTTATCGTTTAATGCTCTTTTTTCTTCTGCAAATAATAGTAACTTACCGAAAAAGTTATACCTGTAAACTAACATTCCAGATATTACAAATAACATTCCAAATAGTAAGAAATCTCTGGAATCGTCGAACACTGCTGTTTGCGGTAATGCACACCCATTATTTGTACAATTTTCGTTATCAACACAGCTCGTAATCATGCAAGAACCTGTATCTAAATTACAACTATGACCTGTTGGGCACTGATTATCAGATGTACATGGACCACCACAAACTGGTGTACATAAGTTATTTATACATGTGGTTGCTGTACATCCTTCTAGCTGGTATGTGTTGTTTGATCCACATACTAAGCCTTCTGGTGCGTCTTCACCTTCTATACATTCTTCTCCACAAATTGGCGTTTCTGGTGTTGTAACTGGTGCACAAGCAATATCGCATGCTGCTCGTGTTTCGTATTCTCCACTATCGTCGTTTCGCATTACGCAAGCATTTTCTACACAATCAAAGCTTACATTTTCTTCTGGCGGTTGGCATGCTTCGTTACAAGCAGCTCGTGTACTGTATTGACCTCTATTATTGTTTCGTCTAACGCATGTGTATGTATCTGTATCGCAGTCAAACGATCGAGGGGTTGTTCCTCCATCGTCACCTCCTCCACATGATTCTTGCCAGTTTCCACCTTTTACACCATATGCAGTGCCATTATAATTAGTATCGATTTGAACACACTGGCATGCTGCTGGATTAGCAGAGTATGTACCAGCCTGCACATTTTGTGTAGTCGTATTTTCCGAAGTAAAGCATTCGTCGTCCGGACCTGTCATAGGCCGTGAATGCCTCTGTAATGTTAAACTACAATTGCCCTCTGCTATTATTTGTCCATCAAGGCCACCAACCTGTCTTACTGTACAAGTGCTTCCGCCATCACCTCCGCCGCCTGGTGTTCCGCCTCCTCCAGGAGTGCCTCCACCATCGGAGCAGTTATTATCTCTAGTGCATCCTTGTCCCCCATATTGTCCATTACTTTGGCATACCCTAATAGGACGTTGGTTAGCTGCACAACCCCCGCCTCCACACGAACCTGTTTCAACTTGCCCAGGAGTACATTGTCCACTACCTGTACCACCACCTCCAGCTGGTGGACATTGTGTAGGATTATATTCAGAACAGTTAAATTCATTTCCACTTTGGACAGCAACACACGTACACAAAAAACCCGTATTTCCAGCTTCATTTCTTTGGCACTGAGTTGCGCCTAAGCTATCACAAACACTCACATCATCTGGAGTATCACCCCTTAAACTAAGTGCAACGTAAACGGAAATTCCTGCTAAAAGCAGGGTTAAAATTACTAAAACTATAATTGTTATTCTTCGTGTTTGGTAACTCATATTCAACAACTAGCTTTTAGCCTTTAGCTATTAGCATTAATATAAAATATAGAAAGTAAATACATTTTCGTAACTTATTCCAATATACAGATTATTAAAAAAAGTGGCAAGAGGAAATTTAATTGGCTTTACATTAAGATTTTGAATCACTACTGTCAGTGTTTAACAAATAGTTTTCTTTTATAACTCCCCCTAACCCCTCTTTAAAAAGAGGGGGAATTTTAGTGGTACTTATAATCATTCTCCTCATATTTAAATGACGAGGGATTTTGGTGGTATTTATAAACGTTCTCAGATTGTTAATTCTTATCCAGTTCTTCTTTTGCAAGCCTTAACAAATCTAGCTTTTTATTTAGTAAAGGTTCTTCTATTACTTTATCTAGCAAAATATTCAAGATTCTTCCTATTTGTGGTCCTGGTTGTAGTCCAAAATTCTGCATTAAATCTTCGCCTGTTATATCTAAATCGTTTATTTTAAGAGCCATTTCTTTTGCTCGCACATCGGCTATTCTTTTTGATAGTTCATCTAGTTCTAATGGATTAAAATCAGACTTAGGGTTTGAACTTGCATCAGCTATTCGCAATTTCATTAAATCGTCAATTTGCTCTTCTCCCCCAACGTTTTTAATTAATCTCCTAACACCTGAATCACTCCATCCGTGCTTGAGTTTTAAATTATCGTCTGGATCTTCTAATTTATTCTCTTTTCTCCAATCAGCTGATGGGTAGTAAAACATGTGCCATCTAACTAAATTTGCAGTCCTTTCAATTTCTGTGTTTGGAAATCGTAGTCTTTTTAATATTTCTCGTGTCATCTCGGCACCCATAGTGTCATGGCCATAAAAATGCACTCCTTTTTCGTCCACACTCATTGTCCGAGGCTTTGCAATATCATGAAAAAGTGCTGCAAGCTTGATTGAGTCCTCTGCTTCATCAACTGTTTTTAATGAGTGCTCAAAAACGTCGTCTACATGAAATTGAGGCTGCTCTATTCCTATTCCTTCTAACAATTCAGGAATAAACAATTCTAAAATTCCTGTTTCTTTTAATAGTTTTAAGCCAACTGATGGTTTTGATGATTTATAAAGAATCTTTTCAAACTCCTCTCTAAACCTTTCAATTGAAACTTGTTTTGTAATATGAAGGGTTTGTTTTATAGCTTCAAAAGTTTTTTGCTCAATTTCAAAACCAAGCTGTGAGGCCAAACGACATGCCCTAACTGCCCGCAAACCATCTTCCGAAAATCTTTCGATTGGATTACCTACTGCTTTTATTATTTTATTATTTAAATCTGTTATTCCATCAAATGGATCGACCAAAACTTTTTGTATATTAAATTGTGGATTATCAAATTCTTGTAAATTTAATGCTATTGCATTTATTGTAAAATCTCTTCGAGCTAAATCTTCGGTAATTGTTTTTGTAAATTCTACTTTTGTTGGCCATCTTCCGCCAACATAGTCCGCTTCTGAACGATACGTTGTAACTTCTACATCGTACTTTTCACCTTGACTATCAGTTCCAACTACGGTTATTGTTCCAAATTTTGCTCCGGTTGGAATTGATTTCGGAAAGACTTTTACTATTTGTTCAGGGTAAGCGTTTGTTGCAATGTCATAATCACCAGGTTTTTTACCAAGTAATACATCTCGAATACTTCCGCCTACCAAATATGCTTCAAAGCCAGCTTTTTGAAGCTCTCCAGCTATGTTAATTACATAATCGGGTATTAGCTCAATAAATTTTTGATGAGTTAAATTAATAATCAAGATTTTTTAAGTAATTAGAAGCATTTTACTGTAAGAAAAGGAAAAAAACTAATTTAAGATTATGTATAGATGGGCTAAATTTAGTACTAAATTTGGTCCGCTTATGATAAAATAAATTCATGAAAGCAATTACAATAGCTGATTTAAAAAAAAATGGTGCTTCAGTTATTCAGGAAGAGGGCCCAACTTACTTAATTTCTAACTCCAAAATAAAAGGGGTATTTTTGCCTGCTGAGGAGTATGAATCGCTTATGGAAATTTTAGAAGACTTTGAAGATAAAAAAATTGCAGAGCAAAGAATAAATGGTGAATTTATTGATTCTAAAGAATTTTGGTCTAAAGCAAATTTAAAGAAAAAAGAACAAAATGTATAAAATTTTGTACGAAAAAAGAGTTTTGAAAGAAGTTAAATATGTTCCAAACTCAATAAAAATTAGAATTTTTAATGAAATTGAAAAACTTTCTTTAAATCCCTATCCCACTCAAAGCAAAAAACTACAAGGAACAAAAAATATTTTCCGATTAAGGGTTGGTTTATATAGAGTTATATATTCTGTTCGTAATAAAAATTTAATTATATTAATTGTACGAATTGCACATAGAAAAGATGCTTATATTTGATTTTGGGTATGCTTTGTCAGGTAAGATAAGTTCACTTTGAAGGAGACGCAGATAGCCTGTAATCTTTTAATGCTAGTTGGGAATTTATATTATCCCCATATTATATAATGATTCCTAGTTTACAATTTAAGTGTGGTACCGAGGGAGGGACTCGAACCCTCACGCCCGTTAAAAGGCACTGGATTTTAAGTCCAGAGTGTCTACCATTCCACCACCTCGGCATTACTTATTTTCAAAGTTAGCTATTTGCACGTTATTATTTAATTTAACATGCTTATTAACAGTGATTATAAGACATTATGGCAAAAGTGAAAAGTTATTTTTTAAAGAATTATTAGTTTATTATGAATTGTACTTTTAAAGCCTTTTATCCCTTTTCCCATAAATGTAATTTTTGAATTGCCTTTATAATCTTTTAATTCATCAAATGTTATTTTCCCAAAAACGTAGTTTAATAGCTTATAAGAATCTTTAAATTTTATAATTCCTTTTATTCGGTAATAATCTGATGGGTTAAGGGTATGTAAAAGTTCTTCAAGACTTTTTTGGTTAAATACTTTGTTATTTTCGAACTCAAAAGAGAACACCTCTACTTCGTCTGAATGATTAGTATGCTCTTTGTTATTGTGTAGTGTATTTTCTATTTTTACTGATTTTTTATCTATACCTAGTATTAAATCTTTATTTACAAACCCTTTTTCTGAGTTTATTTTTG